>CADCOL010000124.1 GCA_902803015.1 uncultured Lachnospiraceae bacterium
CGACGCTTCGGGAAATGGGGAGCGGTATTTCGGAAAAAGATGCATATGAGAATCTCAGTAATCGCTGTTCTTTGCCGGAGGTCTCCAGACTGTGTTCCCTTTTGATTCGAAACCTTAAAAGAGGCAGTGAGGGCTTGGGAAATGAGATACGCAGAGAAGGGCATAATGCTTTGTTATCCAGAAAAGAGATTTTCCAAAAGAGAGGAGAGATCGCCGGAACAAAGCTGCTGCTTCCCATGATGCTGTATCTGCTGATTGTCATGGTGCTGATTCTTTATCCTGCATTTAATGCCTTTTCCGCATTTTAGGAAGGGATGGGGAAGAAGATAGAAATAAAGCAGAAGGGAGGATACTTGGTATGGAAATATTGAAAAGATTTCTTATGGAAGAAGACGGTTTGTCCACAGTTGAAATCATTCTGATTTTGGTTGTTTTGGTCGGACTGGTTTTAATCTTCAAAGAAGAAATGATTAAGATTGTTGAGAATGTGTTTAAGACGATTACAAAGCAGATTAATAAGGTTTGACGGGAAGAATGATAAGAATGAAAAGAAAAAGCAGGGAACCGGAAGGGATTATAACGATATATCTGACAATCACTTTTACGGTGCTTTTGTCCTTGTTTGCAGGAGCCTGGGAGGGAGCCAGAATCAGCGCTTATCGTGTAATGCTGGAATGCGCTTTTCATAGCGCTGCGTTCTCTGCTTTTGGAGAGTATCACAAAGAGCTAAAGGAACAATATGATTTATTCTTTATAGATTTGAGCTATATGACGGATATGCCGTCCGTCGCAAAGCTCTCATCAAGAGTACAGAATGACATGATCACAAATTTGCAGCCGCCGGAAACCCGACTTTTGTTTGCGAAGGATTTCTTCGGAACCGGAACGGTTCAGGTGAAAGTTAAGGATTCGGAAATGGCGACAGACCTATTTGGCAGCGTATTGGAGAAGCAGGCAGCAGAATATGTAAAAGACAATACGCCGGTCGGAATTGCAGAGGATCTTGTGTCTCTGGTAAAAATCCAAAAGGAATACGAGCTGGATGAAGATTCCTTTGAAAAAAGACGTCAGGAAAACCAAAAAAGTGAAAAATCGGAAAACCGGGAAAGAGAATACGGAGAAGAAAAACAAACCAGAATTTATCAGCAAATCGGCTTTGAATACAATTTCCTGAATGCGCTGGATGTTTTGGTTGTAAAAAAAGATGCGTTTACCGTATCGGGGAAATTTTTAAATCCTTTGGACATCCCGTCTTTACGCACATCTGTTTTGAAAAGTGATGCCGGGAGTTTTCGGGAAGTAAGCTATGACCCTTTGCAGGATGCGTATTTTACGGAATATGTAGTTCGAAAGTGTGGAAACTATGCAAGGCCGAAGGAGGGTAGTTTCCTAAGTTATGAAGCAGAATATGTATACGGAGGTTTCCTCAATGACTCCAAGAACTTAAGCTTTACCATTCGGAGTATTTTCTATATTCGAACGGCTGCTAATTATGCATCGCTGAAAAAGGACAAAGACAAGAGAGAAAGAGTGGAATTGATAGCGGCGGGAATTTCTGCGCTGACAGAAATCCCACAGAAGGCAGCGGAAGAGGCTATCTATTGTTTGTGGGCCGGAGGAGAAGCCACCTATGATGTGGGGGACCTGCTTCGAGGAGAGAAAGTCTCGCTGATTAAGGATGCGAAAGAGTTTCATCTTTCCATTGAAAACGGTTTTGAAAACCTTCTGTCGGTCGGGACGGAGCAGATTTCTGCAGCATTGGAGGATCAAAGCGGGAAAAAAACGCCGGAAGAAACAGTGCTGGGCAGCTATTTTGAAACCGGAGATTCTTTGAAGGTCGACATTAAGCTTTCCTATGAAGACTATCTAAGATTGTTGATTCTTCAGGTTCCGGGAGAAGTCAGGAGTTTAAGAATGCTGGATATTATAGAAACCGATATACGACAGACGAAAGGGAACGAGTATTTTCGAATTGATTTTTGCCTGGATGCGGCAATGTTTGAAGTACAGGGAACCGATGCATACGGAAAAAACTATTATATGAAACGGCAATATGCATATTAATTGAAATATGATGTGGCTTGGCACTTCCTCTTTGAGACCTCCTTTCTATGGAGGATAGTTACTGCAAATCTGAGAAAATCGTGTTGGGTCCTCACTTAACCATTTCTTATATCCCAAAGAGGAAGGTTCAAGCCACATCATGTGCAGTTGAAGGTGGAATAAATGAATAAAAAAGAAAATCGGTTTAAAGCTGCATCCGTAACCGTGGAATGTACGCTTGTTCTGCCGTTATTTCTTTTCTTTACCATACAGTTGTTCTCTGCGTTTGAAATGCTTTCGACATATGTTCGGATGCAGACGGTTTTGGAGGAGGTTACCGTAGAAGCGGCAACCGTTCTCGGGATTACCGAAGAGGATGTTTCAGAAGAGATGTCCTTTCTGCTTTCCGAAACCCTGATACGGGAAGAAATAACGAGAAAGGCCGGAATTGAATGGTTGTCGAAGTCTCCAATTATCGGAGGGGCAGCAGGACTACATTTGTTTCGATGCAATTTGGGAATGGACCACAAGAGCGTCAGTCTTATTCTGACGTATCGCGTAAAACCGTGGTTTGCCTTTGGAAATGTCGGCAGGATGACACTTGTAAATTCCTGTAAAGCGAATATTTGGAAAGGGTATGAAGCAGATTCCGGCGAACAGGACGAAGAGAAAGTATATGTTACGGCAACCGGTTCGGCCTATCATTTATATCCCGATTGTCGATATCTGATAGCGGATTCACGAACTGTATCGGGAAAAGATCTTGGGAAGGCAAGAAACAATAACGGAGAAAAATATTACGCATGTGAGCTATGCAGCAAAGGAGATACGGTACAGGAAGATGCGTTATACAGCATTACTTCATGGGGGAGTCGGTATCATTCCGATCCTGCCTGTAAAGCGTTAATAAAAAATGTCAAAGCAATCTCTGTTTCTGAGATTGGGACAAGGCATCTTTGTTCGAAATGTGCCGGCCGTTCAGGGGAGTAAACCGAAGAATAAATGGAAATCCTAATTGATAAGATAAGAATTACAATCTGTTTTCTTTTCCTTCTTATGGAGGGGTGGTCCGATCGGAAAAAGAAAAGAATCCATCTGATTCCGGTAGCGATATTCGGATTGGCAGGGATTTGTCTATGCGCTTTTCAAGGACCGAAGGATATTGCATATGCGTTTTTCGGCATGGTACCGGGAGCAATGGTTTTGCTGTTGGCATATGCCACAGGCGAAAAAATAGGGTACGGAGACGGTTTTGTACTGATGGCTACGGGAGTTTTGTTGGGTTTTCGAATGAATCTTTTAATGATGCTGTTTGGAGTTTTTTTGGCATCTCTGTCGGGAATCTGGATTCTGATACGAAAGAAAGGAAACCGAAAAACAAAAATACCGTTTGTGCCATATCTGATTCCGGGTCTGACTTTGACACTGGCAATGGTTTTACAGGGAAATGAAATATGAAAGAAAAA
Source organism: uncultured Lachnospiraceae bacterium (assembly GCA_902803015.1). GTDB lineage: Bacteria > Bacillota > Clostridia > Lachnospirales > Lachnospiraceae > UBA3766. The sequence continues at coordinate 3,510 of CADCOL010000124.1, forward strand.
GAGAAGACAGAAAACGGAAGTATCACGATAGAAAGTGCTTTGATTATGCCGGTTGTATTATATGTAATCGTCTTGCTCGTATATCTGCTTTTGTTTTTGTATAACCGAAATGTATGTTATGATGCTGCCTTGTTGTCTGCAAAGCAGGCCGCTTATTTCGAATCGGATACGAATCGCCAGATCGAGAAAAAAATGAAAGAGAAATGCGAAGAGGCATTGCTGGATCGATTAGTCGGAGTCGAGAATCTTTCCGTAAAGATATCTGTAAGCCGGTTTCGGACGGAAACGGAGATAAGTGCCCGAATGTGTTTTCTGGATGCTCCGGTAATAAAGGGACTTATTCCGTTTGGAGAGATAAAAGTAAAAGGAAGTGCGGAGCGTTTTCGCCCGGTGGATTATTTTCGGGCAATGAAAAAAGTCGAGTATTTAAGCGATTGGATAAAGGAGAGAAGGCAGAATGAATATGGCGGTGGAATACAAGAGGGATATGAGTCGCAATTACCTGATTTTACCGAGAATATGCAACTCTTACCAGGTTCGGATGGTAACGCGGAATAGACCGGATGGTTTTTTGCCTGTTACGGAAAAACAAAAAGAAGGGGAAGAAAAGCTGTGCTATGATATTTCGTCCAGATTGTCCCTGGAAAGATTGTATGAAAAAAAGGATATGGGCTTTGAGGAAATCAGGCGTTTCTTTGTTTCCTGGCAGGAGGCAAATCTGTCTGCGGAAAGATATTTGCTGACCTCATCGTTTTTGATTTGTGATCCAAAGTATATTTATATGGATCCGTCCGGTCTGAAAACGGAATGGATCTGTTATCCCAAAGAAGAGGAGACACCATATCCCGAAGATTTGAAACTTCTTGCGGAATTCATTTTGGAAAAAGCCAATCGTGAGGATTCAAAGGCCGCAGAAGCGGCATACGCTTTTTATAAAGCGGTAAAAGAGGATTCTTTTCTTCTTCCCGATTTGTTGAAAATGTTTGAAAAAATGGCGGAAAAAACGGAAGAAGATCTCGAACCTGAGGGACCGGTTAAAGCCGAATGTCCAAGGGAAGAGAATGAAACACCGGAACAGATTTGGGAAAGAAAACCGAAAGAGAGTCTTTTTGTAAGAATAGGACGATTTGTGGAAGAAAAGCTTTTGAAAAGAGGAACGCACAGATTAAAAGTCGAGAAAACCGAGCAACCGCGGGAAAACGTTCGAAGAAAAGAAGAAGCAGCAGATTCTTTTGCGTGGATGTCTCAGCAGGAGGAGTCCGGGGAAACGGTTCTTTTGGCGGGAGAATCGGAAGAAGTCCGAGAATTGTATTCCATGTCGGACGGAAGGCGATTTTGTCTTGATCCGCTTCCCGTGACAATCGGGAAACTGAAAAAAGAGGTGGATTTGTATTTGGATTCTCCCGGAATTTCGCGTTATCACGCCAGAATTCTGGAAGCAGACAATGCTATCTGGGTGGAGGACACGAATTCGAAAAACGGAGTTGTCGTGAATGAATACAGGCTTTCGGCATTCGAGAAGGTTAAGCTGACACCCGGCGACCGTATCTACTTCGGCAGGGAGGGTTTTATCTTTCGTTGATTTTTCCCCTGAATCCTTATATAATATCTCATACAAAGAGGTATCTGTATGAAGGAAAAGCTTTCTTCTTTTTTGCTTTTGGAAGGCTTCATTCCCGCGACAAAGGATCACGGGGATTTCGAAATATATTTGAAAAACGAAACAGGCTTCGTTACGGTACTGATGGTGTTTCTGTTAAGGTCAGGCGTCCGGTTTGAAAGCAGTGATTACAACACGCTGAAGA
>CADCOL010000125.1 GCA_902803015.1 uncultured Lachnospiraceae bacterium
GAGAAGGAGGGATTTGAACCCTCGCGCCGGTTGCCCGACCTACACCCTTAGCAGGGGCGCCTCTTCGGCCTCTTGAGTACTTCTCCTCAGTATCCGAACTGCGCTGTTTCCTTTAGCGCAACTACGATTATACTAAATCGGGTAATTCGTTGTCAAGTTTCAATAGATTTCCTGTTTTCTTTTATGAAAAAGGAGAGTAAAATGGGTATGATATATGTGAAAAATTGTGCCAAAGTCTGCTGAATGCGGGCAGCAGGTACGGAAGATAATGGTATGAGACTGAAAAACATAAAAGGGTCCAGAGAGTACATTGCCGCAAGCGAGTATGTTATCGACGAGGAAATCATGGCCTCCCATAAAGGCAAATGGGCGGAGGAGGTATACGGGAATACCCGGCCTTTGCAGATTGAGATCGGTATGGGAAAAGGAAAATTCATCACTGCGCTTGCAAGGCTTCATCCGGACATTAATTATCTGGGAATCGAAAAGTATTCCTCCACACTGCTTAGAGGCGTTCAGAAGCTGGAAGCCGATCCGGTACCGAATTTAAGATTTTTAAGAATGGATGCCGAAGGAATCGATGAGATTTTTGCCGAAGGAGAAGTGGACAGAATCTATTTAAACTTTTCCGATCCGTGGCCGAAGGACCGTCACGCGAAACGCCGACTCGAGAATAAACTTTTCTTAAGAAAGTATTATAAGATTCTCAGGCCCGAGGGCAGAATCGAATTTAAAACCGATAATGCGGACCTTTTTGCATTTGCGGTGGAAGAGTTAAAGGATGAGCCGTGGGAGGTCATCGGCATCACGAAAGACCTTCATAATGACGAGGCAATGAATGCGGGAAATGTCATGACGGAATATGAGGAAAAATTCTCCGCCATGGGAAATCCCATTTATAAATACATAATTGAAAGGAAAGGAGCGCTTGATTCATGAGTAAGAAACGAAGAATTGTCAGCATCGTGGTATTCGCCGTGATTATCCTGGCAATCCTTGCCGGAATATATCTGCTCGGCAAGCCGCAACCGAAGGCCGAAGATCTGCGGGAAACGATGCGGGATGCCGTGCTTCACGAATATATGAAGGTAAGCCTGTTCGGAATCAAGGATGTGAATCCGAGTTTAATTTCCGCTTTTGCGGTAACCGGAATACTGACGGTGTTCGCGCTGATTTGCAGAATCTTTGTAATTCCGCGTTTTACGGAAATTCCGGGTAAATTCCAGATGGTTTTGGAAGCGCTTGTGGACTATTTCCGGAACCTGGGCAAAACCAATTCGCCGGAAAAGCACAAACTTTTAAGTGCCTATGTGTTTACGGCAGGTGTCTACATCTTTGTGGGAACCATGTTTGAGTTATTCGGAATTCAGGCGATTACCACATCGGGCGTAAGTATATCACTGCCGGCACCGTTGGCGGACATAAACGGCGCAATCGCCATGGGATGCATGTCGTATCTGTTTATTCTCTTCGGAGGAATCGCAAACAATGGCATACACGGATTCCTGGGTACCATCAAGGAATTCTCGCTTCCGCTTTCGATGAGTTTCCGTTTGTTCGGAGCATTGCTTTCCGGCGCGCTGGTAACGGAACTTGTCTACTATGCATCCTTCTTAAGCTACGGCGTACCGGTAATTGTGGGAGTTTTGTTCACCCTCCTGCATGCGCTGATTCAGGCATATGTATTAACGCTTCTGGTTTCCATTTTCTACGGAGAGGTTTCCGAGAAGAAGCTTCAGAAACCGAAGAAGCGAAAAAGAAAGTCCAAAGCGATTGTCGCAACGGACAATACAGCAGAAAACAATACAGAAGTAAATACAGAAAACAGTACAATTACTCCGGAGGTATCCAAATGAAAAAAGCAGTAAAAATCGTAACAGCATTAATGATTCTTGTATTAACGGTCGGAATTCTCGCACTTCCCTTTAAGGCATACGCTGCAGGAGAGGACGAGGAAGAAAGCGCATACGAAGTTGTGGAAGCTGGCGATATGAATTACAGACTTTCCACCACATCCATGAAAGCACTTGCGGCAGCCATCGCAATTGCCATTCCGGCAGCCATCGCTGCAATCGCGATGGGTATCGCAACCAGTAAATCCGTGGAAGGTATTTCCCGTCAGCCGGAAGCCAGCGGCAAGATCCAGGGTCTTTGGATGCTCGGTATGGTATTTATCGAGACCGTTGCCATTTATGCATTGGTTGTAACGATTCTGATTGTATTCGTTTTATAAGAATAGTACGGAGAGAGTGTCATGAAAGTGCCTTTGAATATAGACTGGCAGCAGATTCTGCTGCACGCATTGAATTTTACGATTCTTTTTGCGGTTCTGTACTTCTTTTTGTACAAGCCCGTAAAAGATTTTATGGAAAAAAGGGAAGCCTCCTACAAGCAGCAGCATGATGAGGCCGAGCAGGCTTTGGCGGACGCAAAGAAGACCAAAGAAGAGTATGAGGCGAAGATTGCGGGAGCGGAGGAAGAAATCTCTGTCATGAAGTCCGAAGCCGGTGCGAAAGCGGCCGAAGAAAGAGGAAAAATGCTCGAGCAGACGCGTCAGGAAGCAGCCGGAATTTTAGAGACTGCAAAGAAGCGTGGTGAAATCGAGCACGACAAGATTATTGCCGAAGCACAGAAGGAAATTGCGGATATCGTTACGACCGCAACGGAGAAGATTGTTTTAAGCGCGGATGTAAAGAAGTCCTACGATGAATTCTTAAAGAGCGCAGAAGGAAACACAAAGAATGAGTAATCAGAACAATATTTCCAGAGCTTATCTGTATTCCGCCGTTGCGCCTTCCGATGCGCAGATGGCAGGATTCAAGGAGTTTCTGTCCAAGAAATACGAACACGACATCGATGTCAAATGGGTACAGTCCAAGGAATTCCCGGGCGGCTTCCGTCTGGAAATCGGAAATGATGTGTACGACTGGAGTAAGGAAGGTAAGTTTGAACAGCTTCGTGAAAAGCTTTCCTATCTTGCAAAGCATTCCGACAATGTAATTCCCCTGATGAAGGAGACCGTTCATAACTGGACGCCCGAAGCCATCGCTTTGGAAGTCGGAACCGTAATCTCGGTCGGCGACGGTATTGCAAACGTGGAAGGACTGGAGAATGCCACCTACGGAGAAATCCTGATTTTCTCCGAAGGTATTCGCGGCATGGTTATGGACCTTCGTAAAGACGAGGTCGGATGTATTCTGTTCTCCGACGAAGCTCCGATTATGGAAGGCAGCAGCGTATACCGAACCGGTAAAACCGCAGGTACGCCTGTTGGGGAAGGATTCTTGGGACGTGTCGTAAACCCGCTGGGAGAGCCGATTGACGGTCGCGGAAGCATTGAGTCTAAGGAATACTATGCCATCGAGCATCCGGCACCCGGTATCATTGACCGCCAGCCGGTTAACAAACCGCTTGAGACCGGTATTCTTGCGATCGATTCCATGTTCCCGATCGGACGCGGACAAAGAGAGTTAATCATCGGTGACCGTCAGACGGGTAAAACCGCGATTACGCTCGATGCCATTACCAATCAGAAGGGCAAGGACGTCATCTGCATTTACGTGGCCATCGGACAGAAGGCCAGCAGCGTGGCACAGCTTGTCAATAATTTACGAATCAAAGGCGCGATGGACTATACCATCATCGTAAACGCCTCCGCTTCGGAGGCGGCACCGATTCAGTATATTGCCCCCTATGCCGGGTGTGCTCTCGGAGAGTACTTCATGAAGCAGGGACAGGATGTTCTGATTATCTACGATGATTTGTCCAAGCACGCCATTGCATACAGATCCTTAAGTCTTTTGCTGGATCGTTCCCCGGGACGTGAGGCATACCCCGGCGATGTATTTTACCTGCATTCGAGACTTTTGGAGCGTGCGGCGCATTTAAGCGACGAGCTCGGCGGCGGTTCCATGACGGCACTCCCGATTGTGGAGACCCAGGCGGGCGACGTTTCCGCTTACATTCCGACCAATATTATTTCGATTACCGACGGTCAGATTTTCTTAGAGAGCGCGCTTTTCTTCGAAGGACAGCGTCCGGCCGTAAACGTCGGTCTTTCCGTATCCCGTGTGGGCGGCGATGCGCAGACCAAGGCTATGAAGAAAGCAACCGGTACCCTGCGTCTCGATTTGGCGCAGTACCGTGAAATGGAAGTCTTTACACAGTTTTCTTCCGACCTTGACGAGAGCACGAGAAAGCAGCTGCTTTACGGCAAGGGCTTAATGCGTGTGCTTCGTCAGAAACAATACACCCCGTACTCCGGCGAAGAAGAGGTCATCCTTTTGGTAAGCGCATTAAACCGCGTTTTCCTGGATGTTCCGGAGAAGAAAATCAACGATGCGGCAGCAGGACTTCTTACATACTTTAAAAAGAACCGTCCGGACATCGGCGACCGCATCAAAGGCGGCGAAGGCCTGCCCGACGATTTAAAGAAAGAGATTCTTTCGGTCGCACAGGAGTATATGACAAAGCAGTTTCAGTAAACCGGGATTTGATGCATGTCTAATATCAAGGAAATCAAAAACCGAATAAAGAGCGTACAGGATACGAGAAAAATCACCAACGCGATGTATTTAATCTCATCCACCAAGCTTCAGAAAGCGAAGAAGAATTTCGAAGCGACGCGACCGTATTTTGATGCGGTATCCCATGAGATTAAGAGAATTTTCCGTATCGACCAGAATGTGCAGAGCCGCTATTTTTACCCGAAGGGTGTCATTGAGGACCTGGAAGGCACATACGGTTACCTGGTAATTACGGCGGACAAAGGTCTTGCCGGAGCCTATAACCAGAACGTAATCAAGGAAGCGGTCCGCATGATGTCGGAGCATGACGACAATATGCTTTTTGTGGTCGGAGAATGCGGGCGTTCCTATTTTACAAGCCACAATATTCCGATTGAGCAGTCATTTCGTTATTCGTCCCAGAACCCGACACTTTACCGTGCAAGGGAAATTACGACGGCGCTTCTGGAAAAATTCGACAACGGCGAAATCACAAAGATGTATGTCATCTTTACCGATTATCATAACAGTTACTCCGAAGCGGCGGAGGTCATGCGTCTTCTGCCGTTCCATAAGGCGGATTTTAACATCGCGCCGCCCGCTTGGGAAAAGGAGGTCAGGGTACCTTTTAAGTTCATGCCGAACTTAAGCGAGGTGCTGGACAATACCATTGAAAGTTACGTACTCGGTATTGTGTACGGTGCGCTGGTCGACAGTTTCGTGTCGGAGCAGAGTGCCCGTATGAATGCCATGGATTCCGCTAACAAGAGTGCCCAGGAGATTCTGGACAATCTCAGGATCCAGTACAACCATACCAGACAGAGTATTATTACACAGGAAATTACGGAGGTTTCCGCCGGTGCAAAGGCGATGAAACGTAAGAAAGAGAAGAAAGCTCTGGAGCGTCAGAAAGAGCTGATTCGTATGCTGCAGGAGAGGAATGACTCATGACAGGTAAGATTACACAGATATCGGGATCCGTTGTGGACGTGCGCTTTGATGCGGATCATATGCCCCGCATTCGTGAGGCGTTATACGTAACGCACAAGAACCGCAAATTCGTGATGGAAGTGGCACAGCATATCGGAAATAAGGAAGTACGCTGCATTATGCTTTGCGGAAGCGAAGGATTAAGCCGTGGCATGGAAGTTACCGCAACGGGCAAGGCCATTCAGGTTCCCGTCGGGGAAGCAACCCTGGGACGTGTCTTTAACGTACTCGGAGAGCCGATTGACGGACTCGGTCCCATCGATGAGAATGTGGATAAATGGGAGATTCACAGAAAGGCTCCGACCTTTGCGCAGCAGCGTCCTGCAGTGGAAATCTTAGAGACCGGAATTAAGGTCATCGACCTTCTCGAACCCTATGCAAAGGGCGGTAAAATCGGCCTCTTCGGCGGTGCCGGTGTCGGCAAGACCGTACTGATTCAGGAGCTGATTCACAATATTGCAACGGAGCACGGCGGCTATTCGATTTTTACCGGTGTCGGCGAGCGTTCCCGTGAGGGTAACGATTTATGGCGCGAAATGAGGGAATCCGGTGTTTCCGAAAAGACGGCACTTGTGTTCGGTCAGATGAACGAGGCACCCGGCGTTCGTATGCGTGTGGCGCTTTCCGGTCTGACCATGGCAGAGTATTTTCGTGACAAGAAGCGCAAGGATGTGCTTTTGTTTATCGATAATATTTACCGTTTCGTACAGGCAGGTTCCGAGGTATCCACTCTGCTCGGACGTATGCCTTCCGCGGTAGGTTACCAGCCGACGCTGGCAGAGGAGATGGGTTCGCTGCAGGAGAGAATCACTTCCACGAGACGCGGTTCCGTTACTTCCGTACAGGCGGTTTACGTCCCTGCGGACGATTTAACCGACCCGGCTCCGGCCACCACTTTTACCCATCTGGATGCGACGACGGTTCTTTCGCGTAAAATCGCAGAGCAGGGTATTTATCCCGCAGTGGATCCGCTTGAATCCTCCTCGAGAATTCTTTCTCCGGATGTTGTCGGCGAAGAGCATTACGAAATTGCAAGAAAAGTGCAGGAATCACTGCAGAAATACAGAGAGTTGCAGGATATCATCGCAATTCTCGGTATGGAAGAATTAAGCGATGAAGACAAACTGACCATTTCCAGAGCCAGAAA
>CADCOL010000126.1 GCA_902803015.1 uncultured Lachnospiraceae bacterium
CGCATACAGCCTACGCTATGAAAAAAAGAGTCTTCCGGATAATCCGAACAAGTCGGACGCTCTTTGCACGGGCGCATAATAATTATATCAAACACGCACAGATTAAACCATACAAAAGAGGGAGGCAACTTGCCTCCCTCTCTGTATTTAATATTTAGCTGCTCTTATCAGTGTTACGGCTCATATATAAACTCAACCTTATCGTAATCCACACCGTACACCCATACCTTGGCAACATCCGTGGTGCCTTTTCCGGTCAGGCCTTCTGCGTAGATGCTAAAATAGCCGTCCTCGGTATGAACGATTGTTCCGCCCTTATAAAACAGGAGCTTGAATCTTGCGAATGATCCAATGCTGTCTCCGACCTGCTTCAGAGTCAAATACAAGTCGTCTCCCGACTTGTTATAGCTGTCCATGACAACGGCACTCCTTGTTCCCGTCATGATAGAATCCGACTTGGTGCTGGCGGTTACTTCGAATTTTGCATTCGATACATCTCCGTCGAAGCGATACAGAAAATAGTTATTTTCACCCTTCGTAAGGACGATATCGTCCGTGCTCTTTCCGATTACGTTACCGCTCGCATCATATGCAAGCATCGTAGCCGATACGGAAACATCCTTCTTACCTTTTACCTTATGTACAATAATCGTGGTACCAATCGAGTTCTTATATGATGCCCTCTCAAGTATATCGAACGCGCCGTTATTTTCATAGGATCCGTCGCCTTCGTCCTCTGCCTCTTCCGAAGTGGAAGTTCCCATAAACGTCGAAGCAAAGCTGTCCTTCTTTCCGGAAGTACCGGAATCGGTCTTTGAATCGCTTAATAATCCCAAACCAAATCCGGTAATAAAGAGGCCCACACCGATAAGCAGTGCAACTCCGCTCACGATGGTTCCCGCGATTGCAATCCCCTTCTTGGCATCCTTAATAACCGTAAGACCGAGAATTCCGAGTATCACACCAATTAATCCGAACACTGCACCGATTCCCAGGCAGGCGAGCAATACTCCGACAATTCCCATTACCAGTGACGCTATTCCCAATCCGTTTACTTTTTCCATAAGTAGCCTCCATAATCTACGCTATCTGCGTGTTATTGATTAATTATAATTCTTTCATTTTTCCTTCGTTCCCACCCTCACGGTGGCAATTACTCCGTTGTTCCGCTGGATCGAAGCGGCTCCATTTTATTCTTCTTTAGCATCGCGTTTACCTCGATGATGTCACCGGGGCGCTCGTTGAACGCGACCATAATCAGCGCGTCTCTGGCAAACTCCGGATAAAGCTCCGGCATTCGATAAAGATGCAGCGCCTTCTGCGTCTCCTCGAGTGTAAAATGTGCAGCGTAGCATATCCTCAGAATGATATCTCTCTGCCTCGTATGCTTTTCCTGCGAAATCAGCTTGTAGCCGTACCGTTCCGGGATATCCGCCTGCAGGAAAACATACTGCTGCACCAGTCCCTTTTCCCGAAACACCGCACGCATGTAATCTGCGAATGCGTGCTTTTCTTCAATAATCTCCGTTTGATTCGCCTCCAAAAACTTCTGAATGTCCTTCATCCGAACTCCCTTAATCTTCTCCTCTAAATTCGTCATACCCTGTCCGTTTCCCATGGTATTCCATGTAACTATTGTAGTGGTTTCAAAGTGTCTTTGTTGCCGCCGTTACGGTGGCAATTTGGTCCTCCTTCACCATGGGAAATGTAATTTTTACGAGCAAAAAAAAGAGAGAGGCGAACCTCTCTCTTTGTTAGCATTATTTTATATCTTTTTGGGCAAATCAATATGCAGTCTTGAAATCTCCTAATTCTTTCAGATAACTTCCGAACTCATTCAGGCAACCGTTAAAGACTTCATCCGAAAAATGCCCGCCCCAGGCGCCTCCGTCTTCCGTAGGGATATACTCTATTTCGATTCCCTGATCCGCAAGTTCCTTCACGCGCTGACTGACAGTCGGATACAATTCCGCATGTTTTTTTACCGCCTTTAACAGTATACTCATATTATAATCACTAAATTCATTCCCAATGGGCGATCCATATAGTCCTTTCAGGAAATGAAAAGACTGTAAAAATCCTTCTTCAATCAGAGTCGGACAATATTCCAACTCGACACCATAGTATTCGTATTCACTCAAATCTTCTTTTACCCAACGAACCATTACATCCGGGGTACGGTCAGTTGGCTCTTGTAGCAACTCATACCGGTATCCAAGTCCCTCCATGTACTGATTAAGCACCGGATTGGAATGGTCAAACCAGTCAGTCCACGCTATGGATGACGGATCAATTTCCTCACTCTCCGGCACATTATTATCCTCCTCTAACGCACCCTTATCATCAAGTGACGACCGGTCATTTGCTCCCTGGGTTTCAAGATCGGCCTTTTCGCGGAGTTCCTTAAGTTTTTCAAGAAGTCTCTGAAGGTATTTGTCAACCATCTCCGAATTATCGGAGTTCTTCATTTCTTCCAGGCTGTTTGCTGCATTTTCAATAAGTTCGATTGCCCCGTCCAGATCCCCGTCACCGGCCTTCTGATCGGCCCATCTGATTAATGTATCAACTAAGGCTTCGTATGCCTCTTCGTTTTTGGGGTCAATCTTTATCGCCTCCTTGAAACTTAAAACAGCCTGTTCATAATCAAGCTCCGACAGATATTTATTGCCGAGATCGACCTGCCTTGCCGATTTGCGGGACGCTGAAGTTGCAGTTGCGGTTACAATAACAATGGCAGCTAACACAACGATAACTAACACAACGCTTGCGATAATAATCGGCGTTTTCTTTTTCTTTTTGATAACTGTTTCCGAACTGCTTTCTTTTGATACTGTTTCCGATTCGTTTATTTTAGAATCCATTGTTGTTCCTCACCTGATTACTTCCACCACGCCCAGTAATCTTTCTCATTAAATGTTTCGAGGCACTTGTAAAGATTTGAAAATCTTGAGAATCTCATTGTGTCAATA
>CADCOL010000127.1 GCA_902803015.1 uncultured Lachnospiraceae bacterium
ACCAGACCGCATTCTTTCAACACCTTCAGGTGGTGCGAAACGGCGGGGGACGATGTCCCGATCATAACCGCAAGATCCGTCACGCATTCTTCGCAGTGGCAGAGAATCCAGTAGATCTGTACGCGTCTTGCATCGGAGAGCTTTTCAAACACTCCGGCAATCTGCTCGAAATCCCCGAATTGTTCGCTCTGTTTCATAATCTGGTCCAGATTGTGTGCGTGGTGGTGAGGAAGATCTGATGAATGCATTTGTACCTCCTTCTATCCCAAACGGAAATCATTTTAGCCCAAAAAGAAATGAATCGTTTCGATAGATTGAATCTGTTTGATATTATTAGTATACTTCAATCATAAAGATTAAACAATCATTTAACTCAGGAGGAAAAAATAGATGAAAAAGACTTATGAAATCGAAGTGGATTGCGCAAACTGCGCCAACAAAATGGAAGACGCCACCAAGAAGACCGAGGGCGTTGCAGGCTGCACCGTAAATTTCATGACGCAGAAGATGATCGTGGAATTCGCGGAAGGTGCGGATGAAAAGAAAGTTATGAAACAGGTTTTGAAGAACTGCAAGAAAGTGGAAGATGACTGCGAAATTTATCTGTAGAAGGATAAGTTTTAATGCGAAAGAAAATCGTGTTTGAAGCATCGCGAGATTCGACCGAAAGGAATCATTGAGTCGTGAACAGGAAACAGAAAAAAGTCTTAATTCGAATAATAATTGCTGCCGTATTAATGATTGCGCTCCGTATCGCATATCATTTTCTCGGAGAAGATGTCTCGGATGCAAACGGAGCGGTAGTAAAGGCGGCACTCGTTCATGAACCGGTATGGTTCATCCTTTATCTGATTCCTTACGGCATTATCGGTTATGATATCCTGAAAAAAGCGTTCAAGGGAATTATCCGGGGTCAGGTGTTTGACGAGAATTTCCTGATGGCGGTTGCAACCATCGGAGCAATTGTGGTAGCGTTGGTTCAGAAAAACGGTGACTACACCGAAGCCATTGCGGTAATGCTTTTCTATCAGATCGGCGAGCTTTTTCAGAGCATTGCGGTCGGAAAGAGCAGACGCAATATCTCAAAGCTTATGGATATCCGTCCGGATTATGCCAATATTGAAAGGGACGGAAGCCTTGAACAGGTGGATCCTTCGGAAGTCTCCGTCGGTACGGTGATTGTGGTTCAGCCCGGTGAGAAAATCCCCATCGACGGTATCGTAACCGAGGGAACTTCCTCCTTAAATACCGTGGCCTTAACGGGTGAGAGCCTTCCGAGAGATGTCAGAAGCGGAGACGAGGTAATTTCCGGTTCCATTAATCTTTCCGGTGTTTTGAAGGTTCAGACCACGAAGGAGTTCGGGGAGTCCACGGTTTCAAAGATCCTCGAACTTGTGGAGAATGCAAGCTCCCGCAAATCGAAATCCGAGGAGTTTATCTCCAAATTTGCAAGATTCTATACTCCGGCGGTTTGCTATTCCGCGTTGGCGCTGGCAATTTTGCCTCCTCTTTTCCAGATGCTTTTTATGCAGCGCGGAATCGAGGTATGGCCGGCATGGATTTACAGAGCCCTTACCTTCCTGGTCATCAGCTGCCCGTGTGCGCTGGTCATCAGTATCCCGTTAAGTTTTTTTGCGGGAATCGGAGGCGCCGGCAAAGAGGGGATTCTCATAAAAGGCTCCAATTATCTGGAAACCCTTTCCAAAGTAAAAACCGTTGTATTTGACAAAACCGGTACTTTAACCAAGGGTGTATTTGAAGTAACGGGTGTTCATCATAATCAGGTGGAGAACGAAAAACTTTTGGAGTATGCGGCATTGGCGGAATGCGCGTCCTCCCACCCGATCAGCAAAAGTCTGCAGTCCGCCTACGGCAGGGAAATCAACCGTGATCGTGTTAAAGACATCGAGGAAATCAGCGGGGAGGGCATTACGGCCGTTGTAGACGGTGTACAGGTTGCCATCGGTAATCATAAAATGATGCATCGCCTGAACGTTCCGCATATCGACTGTCATTGTGTGGGAACCATCCTTCACATGGCACTGGACGGTAAATATGCCGGACACATCGTAATCTCCGATGTGGAAAAAGAATCCTCCAAAGAGGCAATCGGAAAACTTCGCAGTTCCGGAATCCGTAAAACCGTAATGCTGACCGGAGATGCATCGAAGGTTGCGGAAGGTGTGGCAGCAGATCTCGGAATCGACGAAGTGGTAAGCGAGCTTCTTCCGGCGGATAAGGTCGGTGAAGTGGAGAGAATTATCAAAGAAAACGAAGGCGGTAAGGTTGCCTTTGTCGGTGACGGAATCAATGATGCACCGGTTCTTACAAGAGCGGATATCGGTATCGCAATGGGAGCGATGGGTTCCGATGCGGCGATTGAGGCGGCGGACGTGGTTTTGATGGATGACGATCCCGTTAAAATCTCCAAAGCAATCCGGATTTCGCGCAAATGCCTGCGCATCGTATACGAGAACATCACCTTTGCACTTGTTATCAAATTTGCGTGCCTTGTACTGGGAGCGCTCGGAATTGCGAATATGTGGCTGGCGATTTTTGCCGATGTCGGGGTCATGATTATTGCGGTCTTAAATGCAATCCGCGCCCTGCGCGTGCATAAGCTGTAGGAAACATTCCCCAAAAGGCAGAAAAACAAAGAATAAACGAATCAAGTCTGTGCGGTTGTGCTATAATATCCCTTAGTGGGAGAGCACTTCCCGCAGACTTTTTTAAATCGGGGTGAGGGTATGAAAACTCTAAAAGACATTTCGAAAGATCTGATTCTTGCCGGCCTCGGAACCGTGGACCAGCAAAACGAGGAAATCAAGGATTTGCTTAAAAAGGGCAGTGAGGTTTTCGGAATCGGCGAAGTCGATAACGAAGAACTGACATATAACGGAAACCGAGCCGAAATGCAGGCAAAACGCGAAGCGAAGGCAAGGGAAGATTCCACCTATTATCTGGGACACGGCGCAAGTGTTTCCGTTAACCGCATGAAAGACGAAGACGGAAACATTACCGAACGCAGTCTTTCGTTCGAAAAAAGACCGGACGAAAACCCGAAGGAAATCGAAATCGAATTCTTCCGCGGAGAGGATCCGCTGAAAGAAACCGAAGATACAGATGCAAAGAAAGAAGGTAGTGATGGTGAGCAGACTGGAAATGAAGTTTAAAAGCATTCCGAAAGAGATGTTTGATGAAACCAAACGTCTCGAAGAGATTGCCGGAGTCATCCGTAAACACAATCTGGTAAAGAACGGTCTGACACCCGAGAGCCTGCGTCACGTACTCGAAGACCTGGGACCGACTTTTATCAAAATCGGACAGATTATGTCCTCGCGTACGGATGTGCTTCCGAGGGAATACTGCGAGGAACTCGAAAAACTCCGTGCAGATGTAAAACCGCTTGAAATCGATGTGATTAAAAAAGAAATCGAGAATGAACTGGGCAGACCTGTTTCGGAGCTTTTTCAGTCCATTGATGAAAAACCTTTAGGCAGCGCATCCATTGCACAGGTTCATGCAGCCATTCTTCCGGACGGTCAGAAGGTGGTCATCAAGGTGCAGCGCCCGTACGTGGCGGATATGATGATGAAGGATTTTGCCCTTCTTACAAAGGCCGCAAAGATGGCAAAAATCTCTCCCGTAAACCAGACCGTGGATTTTGACATGGTGGTGCAGGAGTTAAAGCAGGTTTCCATTAACGAACTGGATTTCAGAATCGAGGCGGAAACCACGATGGAATTCGAGGACAATATGAAGGATATTAAGTATGTGACCTGTCCGCAGATTATCCCCGAATATACGACGCAGCGTGTTATGACCATGAGCTTTATCGACGGTTTCTCCATCGGAAACCTGAATAAACTCGAGGAAGAAGGATATGACCGGAAAGAAGTTGCCACCAAGCTTGTAAACAACTTCTTAAAGCAGGTTCTGGACGACGGACTCTTCCATGCGGACCCGCATCAGGGCAATCTGGAAATCCTGGACGGTAAAATCGTCTGGCTCGACTGGGGCATGGTGGGAAGATTTGCCAAGAAAGAGCAGAATATCCTGAAGATGGCCGTTACCGCAGTGGTTCAAAAAGACGTGAACTTAATGAAGAATGCGGTGCTTTCTCTGGGCAAACCGAAACGTCCGATCAACCATCCGGAACTGTTTAACGATATCGACGGAGTTATGGAGCGCTATTGTTCCATGAATTTGGAAGATATGAACATCGGCGAACTGCTGGGAGAGGTTGTGGAGCTTGCCGCCAATCACGGAATTGCGCTACCGCAGGGATTCTCCATGTTGGTTCGTGCGCTGGTTACCATCGAAGGCGTCGTGGCCAAACTGAATGTGGATGTGAACATGGCGCAGTTATTCTCCGGCAAAGTCATGCATGATATGCTGGACGAATTCGACTTAAAGCAGGAAATGCTCGGGGATACCAAGGCATTGTACGAATCCGCCAAGAAGTCGCTTACCATTCCGTCCCTTTCCGCGGATTTAATGAAATCCGTCATCAAAGGTCAGACCAAAGTGAATGTGGAACCGGTCGGATTCGATTCGCTGATGCGTCGCGTGGAAATCATGGTCGGAGATTTGATTCTCTGCATCATTATGGCATCCACGATTATCAGTTCCAGCTTAATCTGCACAACGGACATGCAGCCGAAGGTGCTTGAGATCCCGATTCTCGGATTCGCCGGTTATCTGGCGGCATTCGGAATGGGAATCTACTTAATTGTTACGATTCACAAAAGAAGGAAAAAATAGTTTTATATGAGTAAAGTTGTAGTCGGTCTCTCCGGAGGAGTGGACAGTGCCGTAACTGCATATCTGTTGAAAGAAGCGGGCTATGACGTGGTCGGAGTTACCTTAAGAACATGGGTCGATTCCGAGACGGAAGTCAGCAAATGCTGCGAAATGGAGGATGCGAGAAGAATCTCCATGAAGCTCGGGATTCCTTACCACATTCAGAATGTAGGGAAGGATTTTTGCAGGTATGTCACCACACCGTTTGTGGAAGACTATATTAACGGAAAAACACCGAGTCCCTGCGTGGGCTGTAACCGTTACGTCAAATTCGAGGGAATGCTTTATGTTGCCAATCTTTTAGGTGCGGAATATATTGCAACCGGACATTACGCAAAGCCGGTCAGACTGCCGAACGGACGTTATACGGTCATGCATACTGCAACGCAAAAGGACCAGACTTATATGCTGTATAAACTGACGCAGGAGCAGCTTTCACGTTCGCTGATGCCGCTTGCGGATTACACCAAGGAAGATGTGAGGCAGATTGCGAGAGATGCCGGTATCCCGGTAGCGGATAAATCCGATTCCCAGGAGCTTTGTTTCGTGGAAGACGGATGCTATCCGGAATATGTTACGCAGCGTGCAAAGGAAGTGTTTGCGGATTCGTACGACCGGATTGCCGCGCGCCTGAGCGCGGGACATTTCGTGGATACGCAGGGAAATGTTCTCGGAGAACACAAAGGAATCATTCATTACACCATCGGTCAGAGAAAGGGCCTGGGCCTTGCCTTCGGCCATCCGGTATATGTAAAGGAAATCCGCCCCGAAACGAACGAGGTGGTTTTAAGCGAAGAAGAGGAGCTTTTTACGAAGAAAGTTATTTGTACGGATTTAAACTTCCTAAGCATTCCCGACCTTCCGGCAGGGGAAGAATTTCCCGCAAAAGTTAAAATCCGTTATCGTCACGGAGGTGAAAAGGCCGTCCTTCAAAGGCTTGAGGACGGGAATCTTAAGATTCTGTTCGAAGAACCCGTCCGGGCTTCCACTCCGGGACAGTCGGCGGTATTCTATGACGAAGAAGGATATGTAATCGGGGGAGGAGTTATTGTTGAGTAAATTCAGAATGGTTGCCGTCGATATGGACGGAACCCTGTTAAGAAGCGATAAAACCCTGCATCCGGATACCATCCGTGACATAGCCGCCGCATCCGAAAAAGGCGTGGAAGTCGTGTACTGTTCCGGCAGGGCGGTATGCGAGGTAAAACCATACCTTGAAGAACTCCCGACCGTTCGGTACGGAATCTGCTGCAGCGGTTCGGTGGTTTATGATTTTAAAGAAGACAAAACCATGTTCAGCAGGGAGATTGCTTCGAAATATGCGGTCAGCATCTGCGAGGTGGCAAAAAAGTTTGACGGCATGGCACATTTTCTCGCAGTCGGTTCGACCGTGAATAAAGATCAGGTCACCCGGATGGCGGATTATAACATGGGAGTATACCAGCCGTTGTTTCTGCGTATCGCGAAACATGTGGAAGATATGGGAGAGGAAGCCGCTGGAAGGATTTCCATTCCGAAGGTAAATATCTATTTTCGATCCAATGCGGACCGGGGGGCAGCCTATGAAGAACTGAAGGACCTTCCGCTTATGTTTGCAACGGTCGGAGATACGGTGCTTGAGATGACGGCACCGGGAATCAGCAAGGCATTCGGTCTGGAAGTTCTGACAAACAGACTGGGAATCTCGCTGAAAGAAGTAATCGGCATCGGGGATTCCGACAATGACAGGGAAATGCTAAAGGTAGTCGGATATCCGGTAGCGATGGGGAATGCGGAACCGGAGATTCTTGCAATGAGTAAAATGGTAACGGCGGATAACGATCATAACGGAGTAGGGGAGGCAATCGGAAAATTATGCGATTAAACGAGAATATGACCATCGGCGAACTGCTGGATGCGGTTCCCGATGCAAAGGACATCCTGCAATCCATGGGAATGCATTGCAGTACCTGTGCGATGGGACGCAGGGAAACACTGGCACAGGCTGCCGAAGTGCACGGAATGGATGTGGACGATTTACTTGAGGATTTAAAAGGATTCATTGAAAGCTGCTCATAACGGGCAGCTTTTTACATGTTTTTAAAAATTGTAAAAAAAGATGTTGACAGGTTTCTTACATGGTGTTACATTTACTACGACAGATGTACTACGACAGCCGTAGCAACGACAGACAAAGTAACGACAGCCGTAGTAAAGAAAGGTCGGCAGAGATGCCAAAGAAAGCAGCAGGGCCCGACAGAAGCGGACGCGCGGACGAGGGTTCGGAAAGGAACAAAGAATGGTTGAAATCAGCAGCGATGTCATTCGCGGGTATAACGATACGATGATACTTTTCCTGCTACTACGGGAACCTTCCTACGGATACGAGTTATCCAAACAGATCAAAACTCTTTCCGACGGAAAGTACATCATCAAGGAAACAACATTATACTCGGCCTTCTCGCGAATGGAAAAGAACGGATATATCGAATCCTTCGAATCGGAAGCATCCGATACGGGAAAGAAAAGAACTTATTACAGGATTACCGATGCGGGAGTTCGATACTATCACGAAAAGTGCGAAGAATGGCAGTTAACCAAAGAAGTAGTAGAGAGATTTGTTTTAGGCGAGGCATAAAGTAAAAGGAGATACTATGGACGCGATAAAAAATTATTTGGACAATATGTTCGCAAACCTTCCCGGAACACCAAGCGTGTTGCGTGCGAAGTCCGAGCTTGGACAGATGATGGAAGATAAATACACGGAACTGATTGCGGAAGGAAAAAGCGAGAATGAAGCGGTCGGAAGCGTGATTTCCGAATTCGGAAATCTTTCGGAACTGGCGGAAGCACTCGGACTGGAAGAAGAAATTAAAGAGCAGAAAGCAGAAGAGAATTCAAATCCCGGACGGATTCTTTCCACCGAAGAGGCAGCAGGTTACATCAGGATGCGTACGAAGAAAGCGCTTTATACCGCACTCGGAATCGCACTCTGCGTATTAAGCCCGATTTGCCCGATTTTTCTGACGGAAGTCGGAAACAATATTTCGGATATCTTTGCTCCGATCGGGATGTTTGCCATCGTTATGGTCGGTGTGGGATTCATCATTTACGGCAGCAGCTTAAAGAGACCCTGGAAATATATTCATAAAGAAAAATGCACATTATCCATGGATACCACAAAGTATGTATCGGATGAACAGGAACGTTTCTACGGCTCCTACGTAGCGGAAATGATTGCGGGAATTATCTGCTGTGCATCTTCCTGGATGCCGGCGGCGGTCTTCGACGAATTCACCGCATACGGCAATGTATTGGGTGGCTCCTTCTTCTTTTTGATGGTTGGAATCGGAGTATTCCTCTTAATCCACTCCCATATCCGCAGAGGAGCATACCGGAACCTGTTAAAACTGAACAAAGCAGGAACCATGAAGGCTTCCTACAAAGCCGCTGAGCAGGGAAAAGAAAGTGAAACCATGGGAGAAACCATCGGAAAGGAAATCGAGAAGAGCCTGGATAAAAAGGAAGAGGTAAAATACATCAGTCCGGTTGCGGAATTCATCATGGATGTTTACTGGCCCACCGTAATCTGCTTATATCTTTGCTCGAGTTTCATTACATTTAAGTGGGGATTAACCTGGATTATCTGGCCCGCAGCGGGAATTCTGCACAGAGTATTCAGCAGAAATCTGACAGAATAGGAGAGATTGAATATGAAAACATTTAAAACAATATATTTAACAGTAATGATTCTTACGACAATCTGCGTGGTCGGATTGTTCGGAACCAGAAGATTCATGATATTCAAAGGATGGTTTTCCGATGCGGATATCGTAAAGGAATCCGTACAGGTAGAGCCGTTTAAGGAAATAATTCTGGATGCGGATGTTGCCGATTTTACCATCGTGGAGGGAGAGGAATATCGTGTGGATTATGAATATCCTTCCAATATCGCGGTAAAGGGAAAGGTGGAGAACGAAGTCCTGAATCTTTCCGTAATCGGAAAAAAGAATACGGGTTACGGCCTTTTCGAAGTGGATGGAAAGGGCATAAATACGGTGGATACGAAACTTACCGTTGTGGTTCCGAAGGGAAGCGAAGTAAAGGTTGCGGATCTTACGATAAGAGCAGGTCAGATCCGGTTGTCCGACAGGGATTTTGATACACTGAAAGCAGATTGTGCGGCGGGAAATCTGGATTTAAAGAAGGTGAAAGCCGATAAGCTGGAAGTGAAGGCGGATGCCGGAAATGTGGAGATTGACGATTCTACTTTTGAAGATGCCAAATTTACGCTTGCGACGGGAGCATTAAATGTGGAAGACAGTGTCATCGGAAATCTGGAAGCACAGAACAATATGGGTACTCTGACCCTTTATAAAACGAATTTTACCAAGGGAACTCTTGAATCCAATCTCGGCAAAGTCGATGTGGACGGGGAATTCGAGGAATTAAAAATCGTCAGTAATCTCGGCGGAATTAATGTGGACTCCGAAAATATCGAGAATGCAAAACTGGATTTGTCTGTGGATTTAGGTGACATCATCGTTAACGGCGAAAAGAAGACCCCTGCCTACACACAGAATTAATCCGGCCCAAAACGGTTATTTGGTAATAATATCACTCAGTTTCTTTCCATAGAAAAAATCGTGAACCATCTGATCGTATTCTTCCCAAAGAGGAAGCGTCTGGCAGGCTGCTTTTCTCGGGCAGTCATTCGTTTTACCGGCAAGGCAGGCTACGGGGGAGAGGGTACCTTCCATCAGTTCGATAATCTCTCCTAAGGTATACTCTTCCGGCTTGCGGCAAAGCTTATAGCCGCCGCCCTTACCGCTTGTACCGGTAACCAGACCGCCGTTTACCATTTCTTTTACGATAATCTCCAAATACTTTTTAGATATCGCCTGCCTGGCAGCTATGTCCTTTAACGGGATGTAGCTGCCGGTGTCGTTTTCTGCCAGATCCAGCATAACGCGAATTGCATAACGTCCTTTTGTAGAAATCATAATCTGTCCTCCGAATTCCCCGTAATATGCGAAATAACAATGCTTTTACCTATTATAGCGCAGGGTAAATAGGCAAATCAAGAAAGAAAGTTTTAAAAATTTTTAATTTACCTATTGACACGGTAGGTCAATGGTGATAAGGTATGCTTATCAGTCGAAAGACTTCCTTGATTAATTTTTTTGAAAGAGGCGTAAAATGAGTAACTTTAGAAACACTCAACTGCATACTTGGATGTGTTGTCGAATGCAGGACTCCCGGGCGAATGAAAAGGCCGGTGCATTTGAGTGTTTTCGAATGCGCCCTTGAAAAGACAATGTAACCCAAAACATTGTGAGCCGTTGCCCGGGAGATAAAACCTTCCCGGGTTTTTTTACGGCCGCACGGGAAGATGCGAATCGCAATCCGTTGCGGGCCGTGCAAAACGAAACTGAAAACCGATAATAAAAAAGAAAAATAAAAGAATTCAATTTAAAAAAGCAAAGGAGATTATAATCATGAGCAATTATAAATTCGAAACCTTACAGTTACACGTTGGACAGGAACAGGCAGATCCCACTACGGATTCCAGAGCGGTTCCCATTTATCAGACGACTTCCTATGTATTCCATAACAGCCAGCATGCTGCAGACCGTTTCGGCCTGGCAGATGCCGGAAACATCTACGGAAGACTTACCAATAGCACACAGGATGTTTTGGAGAAGAGACTTGCGGCACTCG
Organism: uncultured Lachnospiraceae bacterium; assembly: GCA_902803015.1. Classification (GTDB taxonomy): domain Bacteria; phylum Bacillota; class Clostridia; order Lachnospirales; family Lachnospiraceae; genus UBA3766. Next base: position 10,504 of record CADCOL010000127.1, read on the forward strand.
AAGGCGGCAGCGCAGCATTGGCGCTTGCATCCGGAGCGGCAGCCATTACCTATACGATTGAAGCACTTGCAGCAAACGGCGGCCACATCGTTGCACAGAAAACCATCTACGGCGGAAGTTACAACCTCCTCGCACACACTCTTCCGCAGTACGGTATTCAGACCTCTTTTGTGGATGCACACAATCTTGCCGAAGTAGAGGGTGCCATTCAGGAAAACACCAGAGCCATCTATCTTGAGACCCTGGGCAATCCGAACAGCGACATTCCCGATATTGATGCAATCGCAGAAATCGCACATAAGCATGGCTTACCTCTGGTAATTGACAATACCTTCGGAACCCCTTACCTGATTCGTCCGATTGAACACGGAGCAGACATTGTGGTTCATTCCGCAACGAAATTCATCGGTGGTCACGGAACGACTTTGGGTGGTATAATTGTTGAGTCCGGCAAGTTCGACTGGAAAGCAAGCGGAAAATATCCGAACATTGCTGCACCGAACCCCAGCTATCACGGAGTATCCTTCTATGATGTAGTGGGACCGGCAGCATTTGTTACCTATATCCGTGCAATCCTTTTAAGAGATACCGGCGCAACCATTTCTCCGTTTAACGCATTCCTCTTACTGCAGGGTGTTGAAACCTTATCGCTTCGTCTTGATAGACATGTGGAGAATACGAAGAAGGTTGTGGAATTCTTAAGCAACCATCCTTTGGTCGAGAAGGTAAATCATCCTTCCTTACCGGATCATCCGGATCATGCGGTATACGAAAGATTCTTCCCGAACGGAGGCGGTTCCATCTTTACCTTCGAAATTAAGGGCGGTAAGGATGCGGCTTGGAAGTTTATCGATAATCTGACGATTTTCTCCCTGCTGGCAAACGTAGCGGATGTAAAGAGCCTTGTCATTCATCCTGCATCCACCACACATTCCCAGCTTTCCGAAGAGGAACTTCTGGATCAGGGAATTACCCAGGGAACGATTCGTCTTTCCATCGGTACCGAGCATATCGATGACATCATCGCAGACCTCGAAGCAGGTTTTGCGGCAGTACAGGCTTAACGGAAACAGAACATAAAAAGAAAGAAGGGCAGAGTTATGGCAAACATTTACAAGGGAACACTGGGATTAATCGGAAATACCCCCCTCGTTGAGGTAACAAACATTGAGAAGGAACTGGGCTTGGAGGCAACCATTCTGGTAAAGCTTGAGTATTTTAACCCCGCAGGAAGCGTAAAGGATCGTATCGCAAAAGCGATGATTGAAGATGCGGAAGAGAAAGGACTTTTGAAGGAAGGAAGCGTTATCATCGAGCCTACCAGCGGAAATACCGGTATCGGTCTTGCATCCATCGCGGCAGCAAAAGGATATCGTATTATCTTAACCATGCCGGAAACCATGAGTGTGGAGAGAAGAAACATCTTAAAGGCTTACGGTGCGGAAATCGTTCTGACCGAAGGTGCAAAGGGCATGAAGGGTGCGATTGCGAAGGCGGAAGAACTTGCGGCGGAAACTCCGAACAGTTTTATTCCGGGACAGTTTGTAAATCCCGCCAACCCTGCCGTTCATAAAGCAACCACCGGTCCGGAGATCTGGAAGGATACGGACGGAAACGTTGATATCTTTATCGCAGGTGTCGGCACCGGCGGTACCGTAACCGGAACCGGCGAGTATTTGAAAGAGCAGAATCCGAACATAAAGGTTGTGGCACTTGAGCCGAAGGATTCCCCCGTTCTTTCCGAAGGACATGCGGGAAGCCATAAGATTCAGGGTATCGGTGCAGGATTCGTTCCCGATGTACTCAATACCGGGGTTTACGACGAAGTATTTACCGCTCCGAACGAGAATGCATTCGAGACTGCAAAACTACTTGCAAAGAAGGAAGGAATCTCCGTGGGAATTTCCTCCGGCGCGGCATTGTACGGCGCAATCGAGCTTGCAAAGAGACCGGAAAACAAGGGCAAGGTTATCGTTGCACTTCTTCCGGACAGCGGCGACAGATACTATTCGACCGCACTCTTTACCGAATAAAATATTTTCAAAAAAGAATTGACAACCGGCTATATCGTTTGATAAAGTATAACCAGTTTAATACAGTAAACCGTTGAAGCGGAGATAAAGGCAGTTATGCCGATACAGAGAGTTCGCCAAAGCTGAGAGGAGAGCACGAAACAGATTGTCAAATGGACCGCTGAGGGTGCAGTCAAAGGGAGTTTTCCCGAGTATTCTGCAACGTAGGGCATACGTCAGTTGCCTGGGATATGAAGGTATCCCGCAAAGCGCACGAGTCATTTCGTGAATCAGGGTGGCACCGCGGATAGGTGAAGTAAAAGCACATTATTCGTCCTTGACAGAACATCATTCTGTCAAGGACGTTTTTTTATACCAATGAGGAGGGAAGCGACATGAAGTTTTATCCGGAATTTGAAGAAGTGAAAAGAATTGCCGAAAGCGGAGAATATTCCATTGTTCCCGTCAGTGCGGAAATCCTTTCCGATTTCATTACGCCGATTGAATGCATGCGGATACTGAAGAATGTATCCACGCACTGCTATATGCTCGAATCGGCAAAGGCCAGCGAAGTCTGGGGCCGCTATACTTTCCTCGGATACGAACCGAAAATGGAGATCACATGCATCGATGGCAAACTCCGTGCAGGCGATTTACAGATGCAGGTTAAGAATCCCTCCGATACCATCAGACAAATCCTTTCGGAATACAAAAGTCCGAAATATGAATATCTTCCTCCTTTCCACGGTGGGCTCGTCGGATATTTTTCCTACGATTATTTAAAATACGCCGAGCCTACCGTAGAGTGTAGTGTCAACGATGCGGAGCAGTTTAAGGATGTGGACTTAATGCTCTTTGACAAGGTCATCGCATTTGACAACGTAAAACAGAAAATCATTTTAATCGCAAATATGTCTTTGGATCAGCCGGAGGTCGGCTACAATAAAGCAATCCTCGAAATCGAGCAGATGGCGAAACTTTTAAAAAGCGGTCAGAAGAAAGAAGAAAAGGCCGGCCGCATTACCGGTGAGGTAGAAGCATTATTTAACAAAGAAGAATACTGCGAGATGGTTGAAAAAGGAAAGTACCATATTAAGGAAGGCGATATTTTCCAGATTGTTTTATCCAACCGCCTGAGTGCTCCGTTTGAGGGAAGCCTTTTGGAAACCTACCGAAGGCTCCGTACCATCAATCCCTCCCCGTACATGTTTTACTTCTCGGGAACCGACGTGGAAGTTGCGGGAGCATCTCCCGAGACGCTGGTAAAACTCGAAGACGGTATCCTTCATACCTTCCCGCTTGCGGGAACCCGTCCGAGGGGCAAATCACCCGAGGAGGATGAAGCGCTTGAAGCAGAGCTTCTGGCTGACGAAAAAGAACTTGCCGAGCATAACATGTTGGTTGATCTCGGAAGAAACGATTTGGGTAAAATCAGTAAATTCAACACCGTGGCGGTGGAAAAGTTAAGATCCGTCGAACATTTTTCCCACGTAATGCACATCGGTTCCACGGTACGAGGAGAAATCAGGGACGATAAGGATGCGCTCGATGCGATTGAAGCGGTTCTTCCGGCAGGAACCTTATCCGGAGCACCCAAAATCCGGGCCTGCCAGTTAATCGGTGAGCTGGAGAATAACAAACGAGGCATCTACGGAGGAGCCATCGGGTACATCGATTTTTCCGGTAACATGGATACCTGCATTGCCATCCGGATTGCGTACAAGAAAAACGGAAGAGTGTTTATCAGAAGCGGTGCCGGAATTGTAGCGGATTCCGTTCCGGAGAAGGAATACGAGGAATGCTTAAACAAAGCAAGGGCGGTCTTGAATGCACTGAAAGCTGCCGGAGAGGAGGAAGAATGATTCTCTTAATCGATAATTACGACAGTTTCTCCTACAATCTGTATCAGTATTTAGGGGAATTCGAAGAAGATTTAAAAGTCATCCGGAACGATGAACTTACGGTTGCCGAAATTGAGGCACTAAATCCCGACGGAATTGTTTTATCCCCCGGACCGGGAAGACCGGCGGATGCGGGCGTCATCGAAGAAGTTGCCGTAACACTCGGGAAAAAGATTCCGACCCTCGGAATCTGCCTGGGACACCAGGCCATCTGCGAAGCATTCGGCGGAACCGTAACCTACGCAAGCCGGCTGATGCACGGCAAAACCTCGGTGGTGGAGACTTTTGGGGACTGCCCGATTTTTGAAGGCTGTCCGAAAGAATTCGAAGTGGCAAGATACCACTCCCTGGCAGCAGAAAAAGAAAGCCTTCCGGAATGTCTGGAAATTACGGCACTTACCAAAGAAGGCGAGATTATGGCGGTACAACATAAGGAGTATCCGATATACGGACTGCAGTTTCATCCGGAATCGATTCTTACACCGAACGGCAAATTAATGATTCAGAACTTTATAAGGGAGGCACGAAAGAAATGATTAAAGAAGCAATTGTAAAAATCGTAAACAAGGAAGATTTAACCTACGACGAAGCGTACAGCGTAATGAACGAGATTATGAGCGGCGAAACCACACAGACACAGAATGCGGCATTTCTTTCCGCCCTTTCCACCAAAAGCGCGAAAGCGGAGACCACAGATGAAATCGCAGGCTGCGCGGCAGCCATGAGAGATCATGCCACAAAGGTGGAAACGGATCTGGATATTTTTGAAATCGTCGGAACCGGCGGAGACAATGCACACAGTTTTAATATCTCCACGACTTCCGCACTGGTTGCGGCAGCAGGCGGCGTTAAGGTTGCCAAGCACGGTAACCGCGCGGCATCCTCGCTTTGCGGAACGGCGGACTGCCTGGAAGCATTGGGAGTGAATATTGAGCAGGACCCCGCAAAGAGCGTGGAGCTTTTAAACGAAGTCGGTATGTGCTTCTTCTTTGCGCAGAAGTATCATTCTTCCATGAAATATGTAGGCGCGATTCGTAAGGAACTCGGATTCCGGACCGTATTTAATATTCTGGGACCCCTTACCAACCCGGCATCTCCGAAAAGATATCTTCTCGGCGTGTATGACGAGTATCTGGTAGAGCCGTTGGCGCAGGTACTGATTAACCTGGGTGTAACGCGTGGTATGGTTGTTTACGGACAGGACAAACTTGATGAAATCTCCATGAGTGCGCCGACCACGGTTTGCGAATTCAAGGACGGATGGTTTAAGACCTATACCATTAAGCCGGAAGATTTCGGATTTACCCGTTGCACGAAAGAGGATTTAAAGGGCGGTACTCCTGCGGAGAACGCACAGATTACGAGAGATATTTTAAACGGTGCCAAGGGACCGAAGACCGATGCGGTATTGCTAAATGCGGGTGCGGCACTTTATATTAATGATAAGGCTGCATCTCTGGCAGAGGGAATTAAACTTGCCGAAGAAATCATTGCTTCCGGCAGGGCAGCACAGACACTGGAGAAGTTTATCGAGGTAAGTAACCGATGACGATTTTGGATGAAATCGCCGCTTATGCGAAGATCCGCGTGGCGGAGGACCAAAAAAACATACAGGCGGGCCGGATGAAAGATCTGGCCGAATCGCTCGGCAGGGGCGAAGGAAACGTCTTTTACGATGCGGTATCCAAACAGGGAATGAGCTTTATCTGTGAGATTAAAAAGGCATCTCCGTCAAAGGGAATCATCGATCCGGTATTTGATTATCCGGCAATCGCAAAAGCCTACAACGAAGCCGGCGTGGATGCGGTATCGTGCTTAACGGAGCCGAAGTGGTTTCAGGGCTCCGACGAAATCTTTCAAGAGGTCCGGCAAATCGTAAAAGCACCCATGATTCGAAAGGATTTCGTTGTGGATGAATACCAGATTTATCAGGCACGCGTAATGGGAGCGAACTGCGTTCTGTTAATCTGTTCCATTCTGGATACGGATACGATAAGCCGCTACCTTGGAATCTGCGAAGATTTGGGACTTGCGGCACTCGTGGAAACCCATGATGCCGAAGAGATTGGAAGCGCTGTCTCGGCAGGTGCGAAAATGATTGGCGTGAATAACCGAAACCTGAAAGACTTCAGTGTGGATTTTACCAACGCATCGAGACTTCGGGATTTAATTCCTTCGGATCGTCTGTACGTGGCGGAAAGCGGTGTAAGCAAAGCATCCGATATCACGGAACTGGTTCTTGCGGGAGCCGATGCCGTTTTGGTCGGAGAAGCCATGATGAGGGCGGAGAATAAGAAGGAATTCTTAACCGCGATGAGGGCGGAAGCCGCAAAGATTTGAAAGCCGGATGGAGGGATTTATGAGTAAGATTAAAATCTGCGGGCTATTCCGGACGGAAGATGTACGGTATGTAAATGAAGCCGGACCCGATTACTGCGGATTTGTCCTGAATTTTCCGAAAAGCCACAGAAATCTGGAAGTTGAAGAGGCGAAAAGGTTAAGAGAATTACTGGCACCCGGAATCCGGGCAGTCGGAGTGTTCGTGAACCGGCCGTCGGAGTATGTTAAGGCAGCTGCAAAAAGCGTCGGTCTCGATGTGATACAGCTTCACGGAAGCGAGGATAACGAATATATCAAAAGCCTGAAAGAAGGTACGGGACTTCCCGTATGGAAAGCTTTTAAGATACGAAATGCCGATGATCTGGAAGCGGCAAAACAAAGCGTTGCGGATCTGGTGCTTCTCGATAACGGATACGGAACGGGAGAAGTATTTGACTGGTCCGTA
>CADCOL010000128.1 GCA_902803015.1 uncultured Lachnospiraceae bacterium
GCGGCAGACGATGAAACGGCCGCGACAAGCACGTCACAGGGCGAAGTGCAGGGAGCACTTGCCAAGGACAAGCTTCCCGACGGCGGGGACATCCGCGGCACAGAAGCGGAAATCCGCAATTACTTGAAAAAGACGCTTGGCAACACCACGATAGTGGACTTAAAGAAGGTCCCCTTCGAGGATGCCAATATCACACATACCGACAGCCATACCCGCGGCTATATTAAAATCCAGGACGGATGCAACCGCTATTGCAGCTACTGCATCATCCCTTACACCCGCGGTGTGGTACGCTCTAAACCGATTGATGATGTTGTACGCGAAGTGGAGGCCATGGTATCCTCCGGCGTGCGTGAAATCGTACTGACCGGTATCCATATCAGTTCCTACGGTGTGGACTTCCGAACGGGAACACCGGGCGAGCATATATTGAATTTACTCGGTAAACTAAATGCCATTCCGCTTCTTCGGCGCATCCGCTTAAGTTCGTTTGAACCGCGCCTGATTACGAAGGAATTTGCCGAGGGACTCGGACGAATCGACAAGCTCTGCCCGCATTTTCACTTATCCTTACAGAGCGGCTGCGATGAAACTCTCGCCAGAATGAACCGGAAATACACCTCGGCCGAGTATGCCGAGCGCGTGGCGATACTCAGAAGCGTATTCCCGAATGCGGCAATCACGACGGATGTAATCGTTGGATTCCCGCGCGAAACGGAGAAGGAGTTTAAGCAGACGAAAGAATTCTGCGAGCAGACCGGATTCTACGAGATGCATGTCTTTAAATATTCCCGCCGTCGAGGAACGCCCGCGGATGCGGATCCCGAGCAGGTTCCGGAGCAGGTGAAGAATGTGCGCTCGGATATTTTACTCGAGCTTACCGCCGCGCAATCGCTGACCTTCCGGAAAAAATGGATCGGCAAAAAGGTACCGGTTCTTTTCGAGGAAACCAAGGAAATCGACGGCCGGACTTATTGGCTTGGACATACTCCGGAGTATGTGCTTGTAGCGGTCGGAAGCGACGAAAACCTGGAGAACAGGATTTTAAACGTGACGCCGAAGAGCCTATTGCGCGATGATGTTTTGCTTGCGGATGAGATTGAAGCATCCTTGTAAAAAAACGTTAAAAATGATATAATATTAATTGGTTGTAAGACCTTTCAAACATTGAAATAAACAGTATTAAAAGGGGGATATTTGATATGGGTTTATTTGATTCTTTAAGCCGTTCGGTCGGCAGTCAGGCAGCAAATGCCGCAGGCAGCGCCATTAACAATGCAGTAAACGCAGCACAGAGAAAGACGGAAACCTTTACGTTCAATGCAATTCCGAGGAACGTGGCGGAACTTCAGGCATTACCGGAGAGTGACCTTTCCACACCGTTTAAGACCTGCGCACTTACGATGCTTGTTTTGTTAAATTACGAATCCGACCCGCAGGGAACCATTGAAATGCTGAATTTCTTAAAGGGACCCGAACCGGTGAACGCATACCAGGCACAGTTCTTAAAAGACCGTCTGGCAGGAAAGGGATATGTTCCCCGTTCCTTCTTTGCAGGATCTTCTCCCGCAAATAACTATCAGCCCGCAATGCCTTTGCAGATTACCGTATTCGATAATCCGTACAGCTATCCCGAAGCAGGATGGGCTACCCTTCATATGAATTCTACCGGCGCTGATTCTCCGAGACAGATTAAGTGCCGCTTGAAGCCCAGTACGAACCAGTGGTTCATGGTGGAGAACCTTGCCCTGTCTGATATCCGGATTCCGGCAGCCGCAGATCCCTGGGCATAAAATCTATAAACGGAGTACCATTTTATGCGAATCATTTTCTTCAAATGGGGAAACTATGATGAAGATGTCATATTGAACACACTGAAAAAGCAGGGGCATTTTGTCTCTGCTTTTGATGCGTCCAACCAGAAAGAGCCGGGCAAACCCGGTCAGTTTGGTGGTAACGGGGAGGAATACGAACTTGAGTCCATGGGTGGTCTTGAGGCGGATGAGATTGTGAATTCCCTCGTGCGTGAGGCGTCCAAATTCCATGCGGAAGTCTTTTTCTCCATGGATTATTTCCAGTATATTTCCTTAGCTGCCAAGAGGGCGGGTATTTACTATTACTGCTGGATTTTCCACATTCCGCAGTGGAATCTGTATTCCAACCAGGCACAGTTTCCGAATAACCGCTTCTTTACATACGACCATGTACACCTTCGGGATATGATGCGCAACAATATCAAGAACGCTTCGTATCTTTCGCTGGCGGCGGACCGGAAGCTTTTCTCCGGCGCCATCAACGGTATCTCCGGAAGTCTGTTAACCAAGTATGTTTCGGAAGTATCCTTCATGGGAAATCTGTATGAATCCGGCAACAATCTTTTTAACCGGATTTCACCCGAAGCAAAGACCAATCCTGTTTACAAGCAGCTTGTCAAAGCGATTCGAAAGAAAATGTTCAATTACGGCCGCGGTGTTCTGGAGGCGGATATCACACCCGAGATGGTGGAATTTCTGATGAAGGAAGCCGATCCCGAGAAGTGGAATTACTATTTTGCAAGCCAGGAAGACATCGTAATCCAGTCCATCATTGCAAGAAAAGTAACGGTGGAAGAGCGTAAGGCCGTGGTTGTGGAACTTTCGAAGAATTTTGATTTTAAACTCTATTCGAGTTCGACGACAAAGAAGCACCCGGAGATTCAGAACATGGGTGCCGTGGATTTCAGAAAGACCGCACCTTTGGTATTCCATCAAAGCAAGGTGAATGTTTATGTAACGCCACGTGCGATTACGACCGGAATTCCGCTTCGCGTGCTTGAGATTATGTCCTGTCAGGGATTCGTTCTGACGAACTATCAGGAAGATTTGGAGAATGAATTCCGGGAGGGTAAGGAGATTATTATGTACCGCTCGCTGGAGGATCTGATTGAGAAGACACGCTACTACCTCGAGCATGAGGATGAGCGTTTGGCCATTGCGAAAGCGGGCTATGAGAAAGTCATGCGCGACTATAACTTCGCGGTGAAGCTTTCGGAGATTTTCACGAAGGATTCGTGTGGAGGCTTTTTGATTTAAAAAATAACCCGGCGTTTGCCGGGTTTTTTTATTCCTCATCTCCGCTGAGGCCGAATGCATTCGGGCATTCGCTCGCGCCGTCGATTTCCACCGTGCCGGATTCCTTGTAAAGGGAATAGCCGGAGCCGGAGTTCGTAATCCTGGTGTTTACAAGTTTGATGGAAGCAAAGCCTGCATTCTGCAGTACCGTCGGGTGGGTTAAGTCGCCGCCGCCCGAGATGGTGCATCCGTCAAGGAGCAGGGTACCGGAGTTCACCAGTGCGATGATTTCGGGTTCTCCGCGCTCGATTAAACAGTTGTGAAGTTCCATCGAGCTTTCGTTATTGGAACTGTTCCAGATGCTGAACGATTCGGTGGAGTTGTTGATGACGAGATCGTAAGCAATCAGGGTTCCGAAGTTTACAAGCGTTTTGGTATTATCACCGCTTCCGGTGGTGTTTGCGAGAATGCCTCTTTCCGGAGCTTCGTTCTTTCCCTTGCCTTCTGCCGCAGTATCTATGCCGCGGATGGTCATGGTACCGTTGTTTACGATGGTCTCGCCGCCCATGCCGTCCAAAGCAAATCCGTGAAGATAAAGGGTGATGTCGCTTCCGACTGCCGTGGTACCCGAACCGGTTGCATCCCTGGTGATGTGAATCTCCGCGGGAGTCGTACCTGCCGCATTGAATGCTTCCTGAAGACTGTCATACCCGATTCCGTTCATTGTAAACGGATGCGATGTATAGGTAAAATCCAAATCCACGCTGGTATTCTTTGTAAGCGTTTCGGTCTTTAAGGACCAGGAATCGCAGTCCCAGGTAGCGTTGGCCTTTGCGTTGTTGCACTTAATGCTCTTAATCTCGTACAGACCGCGGTCCGGGAGCGTATCGGTTTTCCTTCCGTCGATGTAATAATTCACCGTAAGCTTCGGATCCTTACATGCACACAGCGCAAATACGCAAACTGCAAGGCATGCCAGGACGGACAACCGGATTCCTATTCTTTTTGATGTTTTCATAATTCTTTTTCTGAAACTTCCTTTCTTCTATTTCCCGTTCTCCAAAAGTTCCATGTACTTAAGCGCCTTGGTGTTGCCTGCGGCGGGATCCATGGCAGGAGAAGTATTGTGCATTGCAATGTTTAACCAGTTCTTTGCGTTGATTTGATCTTCCAACTCATAATAACCGATACCGACTTCGAGTGCAATCTCGGAGCACGGGCAGTAGGTCATGCCGATCATCGAAATCTCGAAAAGACGCTCGTAATCCTCCTCGACGCGGGCGATTTTTGCCAGTACGCAGAGGGACTCGCGGTAAACGCTGTAGCTTGCATCCGCCTGATTCTGAATTGCTTCCGCATTCGTATCCACACTTTCCTCGGTCCAGAGCGAAGCGTGTTTCTTCTTTGCACGCTGCGGTGTTACGTCATTGCGAATCCGGAAGGAGGTGCCTTCCACACAGTGGCGGAAGTATTCTTTTGCACGCAGAAGTTCGTCCTTGTCGCCGTTTGCATAGAGCTCTCTTGCATAGAGCGCGTGCAGTTTCGGAGAGAGGATACCGCCTCTGGATGCGGCTTTTTCGTAGATTTCAAAATCGCGGTCCGCGTGCGAAACACTCGGAAGGTGGCGAATCGAAATATCGCTGTCGAATATGGTCGGCTCTAAGCGCATACTTTCGTGAACCGGATCAATCCAGGTCCAGTTACGGAGTCTCTTAAAGAGCTTCGGACGGTATTCTTTCGCAAAACCATTGGCTTCGTTAAAATCAAGCGGCGTTAAATACCACATCCGCACGATTTCGTAGTTCGGGTCCAGATACTGGGTCAGAACCTTGAACTGCTCACGGTTTGCGTCGTCAATCACTTCATCCGCGTCGGCGGAGTAGATGTATTCCTTGGTACATTTTGAGAAGGCAAAGTTTCTTGCTGCCGCGAAGTCGTTCACCCATTCAAAATCGTAAACGTCGTTCGTATACTCCCATGCGATTTCCTTGGTCTTATCGGTCGAACCGGTATCCACGATGACAAGTTCATCGTAAAGTCCAACTAAAGAATCCAGGCATCTGCGTAAGAGTTTTTCCTCGTTTTTTACGATCATACATACAGAAACCGTCATATCCATACCCCCTCTTTTCAAGCCTTCCGGCCCTTGTTTATAACCCCATGAAAATTGTAACATTTTTCCGCACAAAAAGAAAGTCAAGCCTATATTTTTAAGGGCCGATTCATTATAATAAACACTGTAGGGGGAAATGCACATGGCATTCACACATTTGCACGTCCACACGGAGTTCAGCCTCCTGGACGGCTCGAATAAAATCAAAGAATATGTAAGACGTCTCAAGGAACTGGGCATGACGCACGGCGCCATTACGGATCACGGCGTGATGTTCGGTTGCATTGATTTCTATAA
>CADCOL010000129.1 GCA_902803015.1 uncultured Lachnospiraceae bacterium
CTTCCCTTAATCATGGGATTTAAAAGGTTCATAAAAAGCTTAACGAAATCCTTCTTGGTGTAAGAAGTATCGATATACTCAAGCGCAATCGTATTAATCAGCTTGTACTTAAGCTGTGTAGAGCCGTTAACTTCCAGCATCTGGAAAGGAATCAGGAAATCCGGACAATCGTTGGCAATTGTCTTGGTAGCGATTTCATCAAGCTGAATCGGCTCCTGCAATGCAATATTAAGATAGTTACCTTCAAGTGAACTCTGAATGGAAAAATTGTCTGTCTTCATACCTTTCTCTCCCCTATTGTCCGTAGTAGTTGAATAATATCAGTCTTGCCACACCGTTTTCATAAACCTGACCGACACCTCCGTGGAACGGTGCCGCCATCTCAAATTGTTCTTCCGAAATCGGAACACCCTTCGCACTGATGTATGCCCAGTTATCATTGTATAACTGTACTGCTGCAACATGATCGGAGAAGGAATATGCATCAATATACTGGTAATCAATCACCAATTCACCCTGATCATTGATGAATCCCCATCTTCCCGCATCATCCGCTACCGCAATATAGCCTTCCGACTCAGGTGCTTTCGCATCCAGGAATGTTTCGGTGATAATGTCCTGTCCTGCGGTATTTACAAGATGCCATCTGCCGTTGATCTTTACCATTCCTCTGTTATCACGGAAAACGGAACCGTAGGAATTGATTGCTACATCCTCAATACCGCCCAGAAGAAGGGTTCCCTCCGTCAGACTGTAGATTCCCCACTGATCGTCTTTGCATGCCACAAGAACGCCGTGCGAAGATCTGGTAACAACATCGAACTGCAAATCGGTAAGAATCTGATTATAGTCATAATCAAAGATTCCGTACTTTCCGTCTTTCTTAGCCTGGAAATATGATGCAAACGAATATGCAAGTCCTTCGATTCGCTTGGTGTTCGGATTGTCATCCACACCGTATTTGTCTCCGGCAATATTAATTGCATAATACTTGCCGTCCTTCGCTACCGCTGCGATTCCGTCACTCGTAAATGCGGTTGCTTCATCATAAATTGCGGGAACAAGAATTCCGCCGTCCGAGCTGATATAGCCCCATTTTTCTCCGTCAAATGCCGGCATTGCTTTGTTGTCAGCCGTCGGTGCAATATATGCAAACTTGGTTGAACGGATTTTATATGTATAACGATACTGTTCATATAAGTCCTTTAATTCTTCATCCCCCGTCTGATCAATTCCTTTATGAATAAGCGCGAATGCCTTTGACATACTAAACGTTTCAACATAGTAATTAAAGGTGTTCTTATAGTCTTCTACCGTCGCTGTATTATTCTCTGCTCTCTTTTCAACGATTTTCGCATATTTTGCATAATCTCCGTGCAAATAATATGCCGTCATAAGTCTGGTTTCTACAGCAAAAGAGCGTTCATTCGTGGTTTTAATTTTAGACGCCTCTTCATAAAGCGGAATCGCACGAACATATAATTCCCGTCCCATGAAATTGTCCGCCCGGGCAATCAGCTGATCCTGCTTCTTAATCTCATCCATATGGGTAACTGCTTTTAGCGCCAAAACCCATCCGATTAACAGGATTAAAACCAATACTAGAATTACAACGATTTTTTTCTTTCCCATAACAACCTCTCAATTCTTTCAAAGTATTATGTATGTAACGAGACATCCCATGTATAAAAACGGAATCATGGGAACACCGCTTTTAAAAGTAAGTTTCTTACGAATAATCTGTACAATACAGAACAAACAACATAAAACGCTTCCGTAAAAAATACCGCCGAACATTCTGCTTGATGTCATATAAAGGCCGAGAATAAAAGCAAACTTTACATCACCGGCTCCGAGTTTTTTCTTGGTAAGGACATAACACAGAAGAAAAATCACTCCCGATATTACCCCGCCGATTAAGGATCTTCCCAAAAGGATTACCCCCTGTTCGGTGTTAAAGATTATTCCGATACTTAATACCAGAATCCAAATGCCGAGCGCAACCAGAATCACTCTGTTCGGTACGATTTTTTTCTTAATGTCGCAAACCGTAAGTGCTGCCATAATGACAAGAAATACGGATGTCAGAATCTTCATTTCCAGCACCATGGCCGGATATCTGAGATATGTGATAACACCTGTTAAGACGAAAGTTACGATAGCATCGATAATCACAACTTTGTCATTAATCATTTTTTTATTCTTTTTAAGCTCCAACACAACGGCACTATCCAGATAAATCATTATAAGATAGAATGCCAATGTAACAATCAAAGCATTTGCCACCGAAATGGCTAACCACATGAAATCCATTTGTTTCCTTCTGCCAAATAATTAATTTTTTAATCTAGCCGTACCATCATAGACAAAATCTCCTGCCCTTATGATGCTGTATCTGTCAACCAGGGCATCCGCATCACTACCATAAAACTTAATACATGGTGCACCATTTCCCCAATAATTATAATCGTAGTGAGATACATTTTCTTGCTGAAGCATTTTACCAATGGGGCTTTCTTCGGCAAAAATGATTTCTGTAGCTCCCGAACAAGGTATATCAATCCATTTAAGATCTTTCAGATTGGACAGGTCGAGTTTTCCCGGTTCGCCCACGGCAGGAACATCAAAAATAGAAAGATAAGTTAGTCCGTTAAAATACTCGATTCCCTTTAAACTGGTAATTTGGGTACGAGACATCGCAATCCTTTTCAATTTCGATGCTTCTTCCTTGCTTAAGAATCCATCTTTATCTGTATCATAGCTCTTTGCCAAAGTAAGAATTTTGGGATCCGGGAAATTGGCTTCCTTCAATTCTGCGCCTCTCGGATCTTCCTCTTTTTTCTTCTCTTCCGCTTTTTTATCCTCGTCACCGACGTTCTTTCCCTTAAGGTAAGCGGAATGCTTTCTCTCGCCGTTATCGCCTACCCATGCAGATACGCTGGCTCTCTGAATTACATGAATATTCGGATCCGACATAATCAGACCTAAGAATCCCACATGAATATCGTATTCCACAACGATATCAATCATTCTGTAATCATCGTCACAGAACATCGTGGA
>CADCOL010000130.1 GCA_902803015.1 uncultured Lachnospiraceae bacterium
CGTGGGGCGGTCGGCCGTGGCAAGGATTTCCTTCATCATCTCATAGCCCGATGCGGAGGTAAACGCACCCTCTTTCAGCCAGGTTTCGCCATCGAGATTGTGACGTTTCGTATAATGCTGATACTGTCTTTTGCGGTAATCCATGATGGGCTCATGGCTGCCGACATATTCGATTCCGCCCAGATAGGCGATTCTTTTATGCCCCAAACTTTCGAGATAATGGAGCGCATCACGTACGGACTGGTCGAAATCCATCGTGATGGACGTAATCGGGTATTTGTCGACCGGCATGTCCAGAAAGACGATATTCGGGCAGATACCGATAAAATTCTTAATCTCGCGGTTCGAGAACTTGCCGATGCAGACAAGCCCGTCGATGTCTTTTAAAATCTCTGCGGGGTCATTGTCGGAAGGGAAGAGTCTTGTGATCGCGATGTTATTTTTCCCGCAAAAATCCTCGACGCCTTCTCTGGCGGCGAGATAGTAGGTGTCGGTCAGCTCTTCTTCCGCAGAGAACCACTGCACGATGCCCATCGTAAATGCCGGTTTCTTCGGACGGTAGGAGTGGGCGGGCTTTGTGTATCCCACGTGCGTTGCGATGGAAAGAACCCGTTCGCGGGTTTCTTTGGACACGCTCATGGTGGGGTCCTGATTCAATATTCTGGATACGGCGCCGGCTGAAATGCCGGCTTCTTTTGCGATGTCTCGTATGGTTGCCATGGTGGGGGCCTTTCTTTTTGCTGTTTGCAAACCTCTGCTTTTCAGCTCTTGGTTTGTTTGCGTCTCCCGCCGCGACGCGGCGGGAGATACCTTAGTTGTTGTTTACTAAACAAATATTAACACGATGTGTACAAAATGCAAGAGAAATACCACAAATTTCACAAGTAAACATTTAGTAAACATATGGACCGGCAATTCAATTCGGTGTTAGAGTAAGAGTACAAGATATTCACAGAGTATGTAACGGTTAAGCAAAAAAAGGCAACGTTACAGGGCGCAGGCAACACGCGGAGGTGCATATGAAAGCAATCGCGACATTAATTAAAAATATCGAATCCGGAAAAGCAGACGAAAAACTCCTTGATCTTTACGCAGACGACGGAGTCATCGAATACCAGAAAGAGCGCTACGTAAATGCACTCAATACATTCAAAAAACTTTACGGAGATCAAAAGGTAAGTGTTTACTCCGCACCGGGCAGAAGCGAGGTCATGGGAAATCACACCGATCATCAGCACGGTGAAATTCTTGCGGCAAGCGTGAACCTGGATGCGATTGCAATCGTTCATGAAAATGACGAAGGCATCATCCGTCTGAAATCCGATGCTTACCCGGAAATCAAAATCAACATAAACGATATCAAGCTTAAAAAGTCCGAGAAGGAAAGCACCAAGGCATTGGTCAAGGGCGTCCTTCAGGGCTTCGTCGACAGAGGATACAGGATTGGCGGTTTCGAAGCATTTGTGACAAGTGACGTAATCATCGGCGCGGGTCTCTCTTCTTCTGCCGCGTTTGAAACTTTAATCGGAACCATCCTTTCTTACCTTTACAACAAAGGCAGGGTATCCGCGATAGAAATCGCCATCATTGGTCAGTTCGCAGAGAATGTGTATTTTGGCAAACCCTGCGGGCTGATGGACCAGATGGCCTGCAGCGTCGGAAATCTGGTGCATGTGGATTTTGCAGACCCTGCAAACCCGATGGTGGAAAAAGTGGACTTCGACTTAAGTGCAAAGGGCTACAGCCTCTGCATTACCGATACAAAAGGATCCCATGCGGACTTAACCGATGAGTATGCGGCGATTCCGAAAGAGATGAAAGAGATTGCGGGTTATTTCGGAAAGGAAGTTTTGCTTGGCGTAACGGCCGGCGAACTCCTTGCAAATGCGGCAGACCTTCGGGACAAATTCGGCGATCGAGCCCTTCTTCGGGCGTTACATTTTATCAACGAAAACGAGCGCGTTAAGCGCGGCGTCAAAGCGCTTCAAAGCGGCAGGACCGCAGCGTTCTTAAGCGAGGTGCGTGCATCCGGCAATTCCTCCTTTAAGTATTTACAGAATGTATATACTTCATCGGATGTGCGCCACCAGAACGTTTCCCTGGCGCTGGCACTAAGTGATATGACACTGGATGCGGCGAAGGAAGCAAGCCGCGTTCACGGCGGCGGTTTCGCGGGAACGATTCAGGCATTTGTACTCAATAAAAACGTGGAAAAATACAAGGCGGAAATGGAAAAACTCTTCGGAGAAGGAAGCTGCCATGTGCTGAAAATTCGCAAGTACGGCGGCGTGCAGGTGCTGTAAACAGCAGGAAGGACTAAAAGCATGGAAGAGCTAATCTATGAATTAATCGAATACGGCATCGACACGGGACTGATTCCGTTTGACGACATCACCTACCGCATCAATGTGCTGGCGGAGTTTTTCGATGTTGTTGAATTTCATCAATCTTTTGATGACTACGAATCAGCGCGTCACGGCGTTCCGGCAAACCCCGTGCAGGAAATGCCCGGTGCCGGAATGGCGCCTGCGGTAATCTGCAAAAGACCGGTTGCGGAAATCCTTCGTGATATTTGCGATGAAGCAGTGAAATGTGGTAAAATAAAAGAAGATTCCATCACATATCGCGATCTGTTCGACACCAAAGTGATGGGCCTGATTACACCGCCTCCGAGCGAGGTCAGAGCGCAGTTTGACGCGCGTTTCAAAGACTCCGCAAAAGAGGCAACGGACTGGTACTATAACTTCAGCATCGCAACAAATTACATCCGACGTGACCGAATCGTACGGGATGAAAAATGGGTAACCGATACTGAGTACGGCCCCATTGATATCAGCATTAACCTGGCAAAACCGGAGAAGGACCCGAAGGCCATTGCGGCAGCGGGTGCCGCGAAGAAGAGCGGCTATCCGGCATGTCTGTTATGCAGGGAAAACGAAGGATATGCGGGCCATTTAAGCCATCCGGCAAGACAGAATCACAGAATCATCCCAATTACTCTCGCCGGAGAGCAATACTTCCTTCAATATTCCCCTTACGTATATTACAACGAACATTGTATTGTTTTTAACGAGCGCCACATTCCGATGAAGATTGACAGGGCGGTCTTTACGAAACTTTTCGATTTCCTCGATTTGTTTCCGCATTATACCATCGGTTC
>CADCOL010000131.1 GCA_902803015.1 uncultured Lachnospiraceae bacterium
CTTTGCAAGTACTTCGGGCTTTTTGTTTCCGGCACCGAGCTCTGCTTCCATATCCGCAACCACTTCGGGAATACGTGCATCGCCTGCATGCTTGTTGAAACTCTCAAAAAGATCCAGCTCGGAGTTTTCTTCAATCTCCACACCGATATTGTAAAGAGGCTTAATCGGCGCATTGCATGCAAGGAAGTTAAGCGGTCTGGGACCGAAGGATATAATCTTTAACTTGGAAAGTCCGACCAAAGCTCTTGCAACGGGGATAAAATCATGAATCATATCCGCGCAGTCTCCCGCATCACCTACGGGGTATTCGGGGATGTATGCACCTACATTGCGAAGCTTTAAATTGTAGCTTGCATTGAGCATACCGCAGTATGCGTCTCCTCTGCCGTCCAAAAGATCTGCCTGGCTCTCTTCCGCTGCCGCACAGAACATCTTGGGTCCTTCAAAATGCTTCGCAAGAAGTGTTTCGGAAATCTCGGGACCGAAATTTCCGAGATATACGCAAAGCGCGTTGCAACCTGCGTTCTTGATATCTTCCAATGCCTGTACCATGTGGATTTCGCTCTCCACGATACAAATCGGGCATTCATAGATATCGGATGCATCGTATTTCGCCTTGTATGCTTCCACGAGTGCTTTTCTTCTGTTTACCGACAAAGGTTCGGGGAAACAGTCACGGCTTACTGCTACGATACCAAGTTTGATCTTAGGAATGTTGTTCATAATTTTGCCTCCCATGTTGTTTTGTTGTATTTGTTTCCTGCTATTCATTGTTTTGTTTGTCTGTTAAGAATTCTGTCCGAGATAATCCTTCACGCCTTCCGCAATACCCTCGCCGTCCAGTTTAAACTTGTGAATCAGCTGTGCCGCAGTGCCGGATTCACCGAACACATCGGGAATGCCGATTTTCTTAAGGGTTGCGGCATTTGTTTCTGCCAGTACATCCGCAACCGCACTTCCCAGCCCGCCGATGACAGAATGCTCTTCCACGGTTACGACTTTTCCGGTTTTCTTTGCAGATTTCAAAACCAGCTCCGTATCAAGCGGTTTGATGGTATGGATATTAATAACCTCCGCATCGATGCCTTCCGCCTCCAAAACTTTTGCGGCATCAAGAGCACCGCTTACACAAAGGCCGGTTGCGATAATCGTTACATCCTTTCCTTCTTTTAACAGAATGCCTTTGCCGATTTCAAATTTATAATCGGGACGGTCGTTGATTACGGGAATCGCATATCTTCCAAACCGCATATACACAGGACCGACATATTCCGCCGCCGCCTTTACCGCCGCTTTTGTTTCAATATCGTCGGAAGGGCAGAGGACTACCATTCCGGGAATGGTACGCATCAGTGCCATATCTTCGTTGCACTGATGGGATGCTCCGTCTTCACCGACCGAAACACCTGCGTGTGTTGCACCGATTTTAACATTCAAATGCGGATATCCGATGGAATTTCGTACCTGTTCGAATGCACGTCCGGAAGCAAACATTGCGAAGGACGAACAAAACGGAATCAGTCCCGTTGCCGCAAGTCCTGCGGAAACACCCATCATATTGGCTTCCGCAATTCCGCAGTCGATGTATCTGTCCGGAAATGCTTTCTTAAAAATCTCTGTCTTTGTGGCATTTCCGAGATCGGCATCCAGCACATAGACTTTATCATTTGTTTTTCCAAGTTCCGCAAGGGCATTGCCGTAGCTTTCTCTTGTGGCGATTTTTACTGTATCAGACATAGATTTGATCCTTTCTGATATTACGCATTTAATTCTTTTTCTATCGCATTCAGATCATTCATTGCGATTTCATACTGCTCGTCATTCGGCGCTTTTCCGTGCCAGGAAGCCTGTCCCTCCATAAAAGAAACTCCTTTTCCCTTTAATGTCTTCGCAATGATTGCCGTGGGCATTCCCTCGGTTTGTCTTGCATTCCGAAAAGCATCCGCGATTTGTGTAAAATCATGTCCGTCAATTTCGATGACATTAAAATTAAATGCCCTGAATTTGTCCGCAATCGGATAAGGGGAACATACTTCTTCGATTTTTCCGCTGATCTGAAGTCCGTTGTTGTCAACAATGACACATAGATTATCAAGCTTCCGGTAACCTGCAAACATCAGCGCCTCCCAGATCTGTCCTTCCTGCAGTTCACCGTCTCCGCAGAGTGCATACACTCTGTAATCCTTCTTCTGAAGCTTTGCGGAAAGTGCCATTCCGCAAGCTGCGGACAAGCCCTGTCCGAGAGAGCCCGAAGACATATCCACACCCGGTGTTTCCTGCATACACGGATGACCCTGTAATCTCGAACCGAGTTTTCTTAAGGTGGTCAGTTCTTCCACAGGGAAAAATCCTCTGTTTGCAAGAGTTGAATACAGCGCCGGAGCAACATGTCCCTTGGACAATACGAAACGGTCCCTGTCTTCTTTTTTTGGATTGGCGGGATCGATGTTCATCTCTTCGAAATAAAGATATGTCATGATGTCC
>CADCOL010000132.1 GCA_902803015.1 uncultured Lachnospiraceae bacterium
CCGTATCTGCCGCTGCGCTTCCTGCGGCAGTTCCCGCAACTCCGGCTCCCACGGTCTCAATGCCCGCAACCGCTTCTTTGGCATTCTTCGCTCGTTCGATATTAGCCTTATTCTTACGGTATTCTTCAAACTTCTCGGCCTTTGCGTTAATCTTCGCACGTACTCTGTCGAGTCCCAGAAGATGCCATACATCAACATGGAAACGGCGAATCGCAATATCGCAAAGGAAGAAAATCGCTGTTAACAATAAAAGCGTTGTCGTCAGGTTATAACGGTTCTTTACAAATTCCGGCGGATTTAAGAATACATCCGATGCATTCTCTAAGAACGTTGCACCGATTACCGCCGCATAATCTTCCAGGAGGGTATTGTTCGGATAGAACCGATACTCCAGGGAATACTGCATAATGGCCGCGGTATTCGTACTTCCCACAACCGTATCGCCTTCGCTTTGCTGAACGTTAATCGAATAAACACCGGTATTCTTGGTATCGATTTCCGCAATATATTCACCCGGTCTGGTCGGATCCAGCGTGATTTCTTTCACATTGCCTTCATCGTCGAATACGGTAGCCTTTACTTTCGTATCCGGTCCGAAATCTTCCGTGGAATAATGGATAAATGCCTTCGAACCGCGCTGTTCCACATCCACGTACGCGCCTTCCATACCCATGTCTTCCGTCACGTACTGCAGAATGTTGTGCCACAGAAGCTGGTTATTCTCCCAGCCGGAATAGTTTCCGGACCACTCGCCGGTTACGTCGGAAGTCCATGCAACGGTTTTGCCCAGTCCGTACTGCCAGTAAGCAAGAATCGGATCGTCGTAAGGAGAACGAAGCGCCTGAATACTTCTCTCCTTTAAGGATGTTGCCACATAACCCTTTAATACAGGCATACCGTCCGCTGCCACCTCACGGATAATCTGGTCGGAGCTGGTAACAATCGGTGTAAATTCTTCGTTAATCAGATAATTGTTCGAAGAAAGATAAACTTCCTGTGCAAAAATCCTCGGCACATCGGTGTTCAGATCCGTATGGAAATAACGTCCGCCGCAACTCTCCGCAAGCATGGTAAGAAGGGCATCGTTACTGCCGTCACCGATGGATACGGTCGTCAACGTAATACCCGCTTCGTTAATAGTTTTGATTAAGTCATCGTAGGATGAGTTGGAATCCTGACCGTCGGTTAACAGGATGATGTGTTTTACCTTCGCATTACACTTGGAAAGGTCCAGTGCCGCATTGGCAATTGCCGGATAAATACTGGTACCGCCGTTCGCGGAAAGCTTGTAAATCTCGTCTTTCACCGCATCTTTGTCGCCGACTTTGTCAAGCGGCACAATACGGTCGATTGTGGATGTAAAAGCGATAACGCCCACATAATCCTTGTCTTCTCTTAAGTTATCGAGCGCCGCAACCGCGGACTCCTTTGCCAGATCCAGATTGGTAATAATACCGTTACCGTCATCCATGGATCCGGACTGGTCGATTACCATTTCAATTGCGATGGACGGAATTTCATTCTGTCCGGTAGGATCCATGTATACGGGCAAAACATCCTCAAGCGGCGTCTCACGATAACCACCCGGTGCGAAACTGTTCGGTCCTCCGGTTGCCACGAAACCGCCGCCGTAGTTGCGAACATAGTCATCAATATTATCCAAGAATCCTTCTCTTAAATCATCTTTATAAACATCAACGAAAACAATGGCCGAATATTCCAGGAAATCGGACATAGTGGTCGGAACGGTACCCGGAGATACCACATCATATTTCTTTCCGATACTGTCCAGAATTCCCTGCAGTTCTTTCGCCTTACCGTTCTCACCTTCCACGACAAGAATCGGAAGCGTTGTTTCGATATTGGTATAGGCGGAGAATTCGTTGTTTACGAATACGGTATCTTCATCCGCTTCCACAACGACACGATAGGTCTTTAAACCTTCATCCGTCTGCGTATCCTTAAAGATAAACTGGTTCGTACCCTTCTGAAGGTTTACGCGCTGCTGTCCTTTTAAGGTACGACCGGAATACAATTTTACGGTTGCCGGACATGCCACGTTGCTCTCTACTTCCACCTGAATGGAGAAGTTCTCACCGACACCCACTTCCTTCGGCACGGTAACGTTTGCCACATATACTTCACTGGAAACATTCTCTTCCAGACGAACGATTTCAAAATCAACACCGGAAGCAATAACTGCCGAAGCCGTCATGTTCAGACTTCCTTCGTTTTCGTTGCCGTCCGTAATCAGAACAATTCTCTTGGCACTGTCTTCCGGCATCTGTGCCAGTGCAATGTTTACCGCTTCCTCAAGGTCGGTTGCCTGTGTATCGACTTCCGTCATCAGACCCGTAAAAGTAACATCCTTGGAGATAAACTGCTCCACTCTGGTATCGCCGCCGAATGCAATGACACCCACATAATCATGACGACCTTTGGTCTTGATCGACTCATTGATAAATGTGGTTACATCGCCTCTTTTCTCCTTTACGGAGTCGGATACATCCACTAAGAAAATCGTCGTAACATCCTTACCCACCAGCTTAAAGGTAATGCCGGAGAGAGCAAGAATAAGAAGCGTCGCGACAATAAACCGCACAAGAATGCGGCTGATTTTCTGCGCCATATTTCTGGAATACATAAATCGCATGGAAAAGATTAAGAGTCCGACCACAACCGGAATCAAAAGCAGTATCCACGGGTATTGAAAGGTAATACTCATATTATCTCCTTAAGTACGCAATCCACTCGACACCTAACAAAAGCAATAGCAGTACAATAATAATATTCTTTAAATCCAAATCTGCGGATGCACTCTTCTTAACATCCGTATCCTCATTTTGGTTATCCGCCGCCAGCGCCTCCACAAAGCTCTCCGTGGAAGGAAAATTCACGGCAAATACTTCTTCCTCACTCTGCACGGAATTTAAGGACTGACTTACGGTGTAAAGACCGGTCTCATCGGTTCCCGTATAAATAATTCTGTAATCGGACAGAGCCACTTCTTCCTCATTCGGCTTAATGACCACAGGAAGGCTCATATCGGCTTTGCCGTTAATCTGGATTCCGTCTCCGGCATTGATTACGTTTTCTTTCAGAATTCCCGTGGAAACATTCGCATTGATAATGTTGTACATCAAAAGCGGAAATTCCATTTTTAACGGAAGCTCGGAATTGTGAAGATCGAATCCGAATACCGTAATCATCTGTCCGTTATTGGTTCCGGTAAAGGCAACATCCAATACTCCTATATCCGTATCTGCGGTAAGGAATGCCTCGCCCCAGGCAGGAGTCTGATATGCGGTCACATCGATGGCACCGAAATCCAGACCGTCAATATACTGCGTAACGGGATGGTCGACTGCTTCCACCAGCGCACCGTCAATCACGCCCTTGGACGTATACAAATCCTTGTTCGGCGCATCAAAAATAATGACATTGCCGTCCTGCGGGAAGTTGGCAGGCATCATGCAGTCAAAAATATACAAATCGAAATTCTGCGTAACAAACGAATCAAAGGATGCAATATCATTGGACTTCGTAACCGTAATGCCTTCCATCAGTTCCAGTGCTTTTTCGATGTATGCATTTTTCTCGGTCATCAGAAGAACGTTAACTGTCTTGCTTTCGGATAAAATATCAAAGCATACATTGTCATAATCAAGACTGTCATTTCCGTTCAGTTCCGCTCTTAAAACCTTGCCCTTGAAATTCACTTTGTCGAAGTAAATGATTTTACTCTCTCCCGGAGCAAAGGAAACACTCTGGGAAGTCAGAATCTTATCGTCGCCGTATAAAGTCACTTCCTTGGCGGTTTCCATTTTTCCGTAATTGGTAACCTTTGCGAGAATGACAAGTTTCTCTCCGGAGTAGCCGTGGCTTAAATAATTGATTCCGACATTTTCTTTCTCTTTATATACATCCACAATGTATCCGTTTAAGCCTTCCATCGAAACATCGCTGTCCGTAAAGCAGACCGTCGTAAGAGAAGGCCACTGGGACTGCATGGTTTTTACCATTTCCACGCCCGCTGCCGCGCTGCCGGATTTTAACGTAGGCTCAATGCTCTTAATCTTCTTAATGGCCTCATCCTTGTCTTCCGTGGACGTTACCACCAGATATGCTTCGTCACTGCTTGAAATAACGGAGATTCCGGTGCCGTTTTTTAAGCCTTTTACATAGTCCACCGCCTCGGAAACGGCGCGGTCCATTCTGGTTTTCTCTCCTTCGTAAAGCGTATTCATACTGCCGGAGTTGTCCACAACCACAACCACGTGATCCGTGCTTCGGCCGAGATTTAAAAGATAAGGTCCCATCAGGCAGAAAATCAGAATGAGAAACAGAATAATCTGCAGAATCATCAGCCAGTTTTTCTTCAGCTTTTCCCAGGGAGTATTGGCTTCAACGTTATGATAGGTCTCTTTCCACAGAAACAGAGAAGGCACTTCCTTCTTTTCCGCCTTCTGTTTTAAGAGATACATGAAGATGATTACCGGCACAAGCGCAAGAAGCGCCAACGGCCAAAAATACAGTACTTTCACTTTCTATCCTCTGTTTTAGTTATTCGTCGCAAGTTTGGATAAGGAACCGTAAAGAAGCGAATCAACGCTGGCATCCGACGAAATCGGAATGTAAATCACCGAATGCTTCTTGCAGGTTGCTTCAATATTACGGATAAAATCCTCATATGTTTTTTTGTAGCTTCGAAGCACGGAACCGCTCATGCTCATGCGGATATCCGCTCCGGTTTCGCAATCCACCATCTGCACGGTACCTTCAAATACCGGATCTCTCTCTTCCGGAGAAAGAACATGAAGAAATACCACTTCCTGATGACAGAAACGAAGGTATTTAAAGACTTCCTCCAGATTCTCGCAATATCCGTCGGATATAAAGAAGCTCATTCCGCTCTGCTTGTAATTGCCGCGCTTTAAGCTTCCCAGAAAATCTCCGCCGCCGTCAAAACTCGTGCGGTCCAGAAGTTCGATGGATTTACGGAAGGCCTGCATACCGGTCATGCCGCGATGCATCTCCATCTGTCCGTCCTTCATAATGTCGAGAAACAGTCGGTCTCCGTTTTCGAGCACAATATAAGACAAAGCTCCGGCAAGTCGTTTTGCCGCAACCGCTTTGTTCTTTTCCCCGTAATCCATGGATTTGCTCGCATCCAGAATTACGTGGAACAACCCTTCCTTCTCTTCCATAAACAGCTTGATAAAAAGCTTGTCAAAACGGCCGTACGCATTCCAGTCAATTCGACGGATATCGTCTCCGAGCATGTATTCCCTGAAGTCCGAAAATTCCACGGAATTACCCTTTGCCTTGGATTTACGGCCGCCGCTCATTCCCGCTGCATTGCTCAGAGCGATGGACATTCGAAGGGTTCTTAATTTAGCATAGAATTCGCTGTTAAAAGCCTGTTCCATATTTTACCCCGTTAAAAGCTTACTGCTGTCCTGCCGGAACGGATGCGATGATGTTTGCAATAATCTCATCCACCTTTACGCCGTCTGCCATTGCCTCGAATCCGGGAATGATACGATGACGGAGTGCGGGGAATGCAACTGCCTTAATATCATCGAAAGATACATTGTAACGTCCTTCCAAAAGGGCTTTTGCTTTTGCCGCCTGGAAAATCGCCTGGCCGGCACGGGGAGATGCACCGCATGCCACATAACGCTTTACGTAATCATCCGCGCCTGCAACCTCGGGATGGGTAGCAACCACGATGCGAAGAGCATAATCGGTAACTGCATCTGCCATCGGAATATCACGAATGGCTACTCTGGTATTGATGATGTCATCGCCGGTAAGAATCGGCTGTAAGGTTACGGACTTGTTCGTAACCGTAATATCCATAATTTCCTTCAGTTCTTCCAAAGTGGGGAAATCCACCTGAATTTTGAAAAGGAAACGGTCTAACTGTGCTTCGGGAAGAGGATAGGTTCCTTCATTCTCAATCGGGTTCTGAGTCGCAAGAACCATGAACGGCTCTTTTAAGCGGTAGGTCGTATTACCTACGGTAACGGTATGCTCCTGCATGGCCTCAAGAAGTGCAGACTGCGTCTTCGGAGTGGCACGGTTAATTTCGTCCGCGAGTACCAGATTTGCAAATACGGGACCGGGCTGGAACTGGAATTCGTTCTTATCGTCTTTCTTAACAATTAAGTTGGTACCCGTAACGTCCGCAGGCATTAAGTCCGGTGTGAACTGAATACGGGAAAAATCCATGGAACATACTGCCGCAATTGCTTTGACAAGCTGTGTTTTACCAAGTCCGGGAACACCTTCCAACAATACGTTGCCGCCGGAAAGCATTGCCCAGAGAACCTGTCTGATTACCTCTCTCTGACCGATAATCGCTTTTCCGATCTCTTCCTCCGCCGCGTTAATCTTTTGAACCATGTCCTTCAGTTCCTGTTCGTTCTGAATCATCTCTTCCTCTCCTTCACCCTTTTAGTTTAATCCGGAAAAATATCCTTTGATGAATTCCTTCATGGAATTCGGTATCTTGCTCTGGTTCATCTTCTGATATGCCTTGCCGGTATAATCACCGATAACCTGTTTGTATTCTTTCTGTTCTCCCTTCTGTGTCTTGGAATAGGGAGATTCGAATTTATCGGATTCACCGTTCTTATTTGCTTTACCGTGAATCTTTTCTTCCGGTCCGCCGCTGCCTTCTTCGAACATCATTACATGCTCTCCGCCTTTGGCTCCGGGAGCTTCTTCCGCGTACTGGCTGCCGTTATACCAACCGTTGCCGCTGCCGCCGCCTTGCTGCTGACCGCCCTGGCCTTCCTGACCCTGACCCTGGCCCTGCTGTCCGCCCTGGCCCTGTTCACCGCCTTGTCCTTCCTGTCCTTGCTGACCGCCTTGCTGGCCTTCCTGACCGCCTTGCTGGCCTTCCTGGCCACCCTGCTGGCCGCCTTGTCCTTCCTGGCCGCCTTGCTGGCCTTCCTGACCACCCTGCTGACCTTGCTGGCCTTCCTGGCCACCCTGCTGGCCGCCTTGTCCTTCCTGACCGCCTTGCTGGCCTTCCTGACCGCCCTGCTGACCCTGCTGGCCGCCCTGCTGGCCTTGCTGGCCACCCTGCTGACCCTGCTGGCCACCCTGCTGGCCTTGCTGGCCGCCCTGCTGGCCTTCCTGACCGCCCTGCTGACCCTGCTGGCCACCCTGCTGACCCTGCTGGCCGCCCTGCTGGCCTTGCTGGCCTTGC
>CADCOL010000133.1 GCA_902803015.1 uncultured Lachnospiraceae bacterium
GCCGGCGGGCAAATGATATATCAGGATATATTCAGCCATTTGTGACATTTGATATGAATGAAAGCCCTCGGGGAACCGGGGGCTTTTGACATCCTCAAAGCTTGTGTTTATAAGGGATTGAATGGGTTTGGGGGTGTCTTTTTATTTGTGTTTTGTGGAATATCACGAAATTACGATAATAGCGAATGAACTTCTTTTATACCATTGCTTTTTGAATTTTAGAATGGTATGATTCTCACAACATATGCAGACGATGTTCTGCAAACGGAATTTTCTTAAAGCCGGATTCCCGGCATCCGAAATATTCTTTCGGTAAAATTCCTGCTTACAACTGAATACAGAATTTGAAGCAGGAGAATCGTCAGCCTCCTGTGGAAGAAACGGAGGAAAATCTATGACGAGAGAATTACAAGTTAACAGGGAACACAAAGACCGTCTGTTCAATTTTATATTCGGACAGGACGAAAACAGGGAGTGGACACTGAGTCTGTATAATGCAGTAAACGGTTCGCATTACACGGATGCGTCGCAGATAAAATTCAATACATTGGATAATTTCCTGTACATAAGCATGAGGAATGATACATCGTTTCTTATGACCGGAACATTGAATTTATACGAGCATCAAGCAAGTTATAATCCCAACATGCCGGTCAGAATGATGGAATATGTCAGCAATTTATTCTCTGCTTATATCAAGGAAAACTGTTTTGATTTATATGGATCTGCACTGATTCCGCTTCCGACACCGAAACTGGTAGTATTTTATAATGGAACGGCAAAAGTGGAAGATGAAATAATTCTGAAGTTAAGCGATTCCTTTGAAGAGCAAACAAAAGAGGAAACGGACATCGAGGTTAAGGTCCGTATGTTGAATGTAAATTATGGTGAAAATGAAGAACTTTTGCATGCTTGTAAACCATTGGAGGAATATGCCTGGTTTGTAGAGAATGTAAGAGAAATAATGGAAAAGTTAAAGGAGAAGGACGAAGAAACTGATTTCGAAAAGAAAAGAGAGCATGAAATGAAACATTTATCGGAAGCGGTAAAAACGACGCTGGAGATAATGCCAAAGGACTTTCTTATTCGGGAGTTTCTTCTAAGACAGGAGGCGAGTGTTATGGGAATTATGGGTGCAGGAATTATGGATCCGTCGGTACAAGAGATATACTTGGAGCGAGGACGGAGGGAAGGACGCATGGAGGAACGTGCTAACACAGAGCGTGAGATGAAGCGCGCGGATCAATTAGACGAAAAGGTGAAGAGGTTGACAGATATACTTATTCAGAACGGAATAGAAGTTGAGACAGATGAAAACAATTAGAGTAGCAGCTGCGGTTATTCGCAACAGAAAATGAAGCAGAAAGCCCTCGGGGAACCGGGGGCTTTTTCAATTATGCGGGTCAATGAAAATGTGGTATAATTAGCATGTTGAACATGTTTGAGGGGTATATTGACATGGCTGTTATCGACGATATGCGTCAGGGCTTTGAGACCGCTTTTATTGATGGCTCACTTGCTTCGAATCCGGCGTATAGACCACAATTTGTCTCGAATAATTACAAAGAGGGAAAGAAAGTAATCTCATCCATTGAGGATGAGCTTTTATCATGTGACAGCTTCAGCATCAGCGTTGCGTTCATTACACTTGGTGGCATAGAACCGTTGCTTCTTACACTGCAGGAATTGGAGAAAAAGGGTGTTAGGGGAGAGATTCTTACCACCAATTATTTATATTTCAGCGAGCCGAAAGCATTAAAGAAACTGAGTGAATTAAGTAATATCACCCTTCGTATGTATGATACGGAAAGCTCTGAAGAAGGATTCCATACCAAAGGGTACATCTTCAGGAAAGAAGAAGTATATCGAATCATCGTTGGAAGTTCCAATATGACAAAAACGGCGCTGACCACGAACCGTGAATGGAATACTAAAATAATCTCTACCGAACAAGGCGAGATGGCGCAGGAGATTCTTGGTGAATTCCGGGAGCTGTGGAATTCGGAATATGCGTTGGATTTTAACGATTTTTATGAGAATTATCTTGAGAAGTTTCGGATAATCAAGCATCAGCGTGAGATTGCGAAACAGGATGAAATCACTTCACTGGAAAAATATAAACTGCAGCCAAACAGCATGCAGGTGGGTTTTATTACAAATCTTCGCAAAATCATTGCGGCGGGTGGAAGCAGAGCACTTTTAATTTCGGCAACCGGTACCGGAAAAACATATGCTTCGGCATTTGCCATGAGAGAGCTGGGGTTCAAGAGAGTATTATTTCTGGTACACAGAGGACAGCTTGCAAGACAGACAAAGCGTTCCTATGAAAGAGTTTTCAATAAGAGAATCACGATGGGACTTGTTGGTGCAGGTCATCGGGATTATGACTGTGACTACGTTTTTGCAACGGTGCAAACATTGAATCGTGATACACATTTGATGGAATATGCTCCGGATGAGTTTGATTGCATCATTTTAGATGAGGCGCATCATTCCTCGGCTGATACTTATCAAAAAGTCATGAATTATTTTACACCAAAGTTATGGCTTGGTATGACAGCAACACCTGATAAGAGAGACGATAACATTGAAGGAAAAAATATATATGAGATTTTTGATTACCAGATAGCGTACGAGATTCGTTTGCAGCAGGCGATGGAAGAGGATTTACTGTGTCCGTTCCATTACTTTGGAATTACGGATCTTGCGCTTATCGGTGATGAAAAAACACATGCACGAAAACTGACGGAACGAGAATTTAATATACTTACATCTGACGAAAGGATAAAGCATATTGTTAATCAGGCGGAGTATTTTGGATACAGCGGTGACCGTGTGAAGGGATTGATTTTCTGTAGCCATATTGAGGAGGCTAAGGAAATAGCCCAGAAGCTTAATCAAATGACTAACCAGGAAACTGGAAAAAGATATCGTACTCTTGAATTGGATGGAAATGCTTCAGAAGATGAAAGACAAGACGCGTTTGATCGTCTTGCGATGGATGAAAAAGATGCGACTGAAGACAGAGAACCGTTAGATTATATACTTTCTGTAGAGATATTAAACGAAGGCGTGGATATAGTTGAAGTAAACCAGGTAATTATGCTCCGCCCGACAAAATCGCCGATTGTATTTATACAGCAATTGGGAAGAGGGTTAAGAAAAGCAGACGGAAAAGAATTCGTGGTTATTCTGGATTTTATCGGAAATTATAATAATAACTTTATGATTCCGATTGCGTTATCGGGAGACAGAACGTACAATGCAGACACGATTCGTAAATATGTAATCAGCGGAAATAATACGATACCCGGTGCATCTACGATTCATTTCGATGAGATTGCGAAGGATAAGATTTTTAAATCCATAGACCGGATTAAGGGAATGAAGTCCATTATTCGTGAGAGCTATATTTCATTGAAAAATCGATTGGGGCGGATTCCCTATCTGATTGATTTTCATGAAAACGGCGAAGTGGATCCGATGGTAATAATCAGGGAATACAAAACGTATCATAATTTCCTTGTCGCAATGGAACCGGATACTTATGCAGGGACCATTTCCGAAGATGAGAATCTGACTTTGGAATATTTATCGAAAACTGTTTTAAGCGGCGTGCGCCCGTATGAACTTATTATTCTGGAACAGTTACTTGAACACGGATCCATTGTGATGGATAAACTGAAAGATGAATTTATAGAAAAATATGATTTCAGAATTCAGGATGTATCCATTCAAAATGCAATTAGTGTTCTCCAGGGAGAATTTGCAACAAACAAAGAAGAATTGGAAAAATACAATACGATAGCTATTGCAACCAACAGCCAGGACAATATGCTTCGTAGGATGGACACATTTGCAAATCGCGTTAAACACCAGGAATTCTATAAGCAAATGAAGGACATTGTTGCTGTAGGCCTAAAGCGATTTGACGAAAAATACATTTCCAGTTTAAGAGAAGATATTCCGCTTGTAATGTATGAGAAATACTCACGCCGTGATATCAGTTTGCTTATGAATTGCGGCAAAGATTTATCCTCTACAATGTTTGGTATGAAACGAATTGAGGACGACGTTTTTATATTTGTTACTTATCATAAGGAGAGCACAGAAGACAAGGAATATGTTGATGGTAAGCCTGATTATGCGGATGCATTTGAAGATAATTTGATTTTCAAGTGGGACTCTCAGATGGGACGAGGTGTCGACAGTTCTTATGTGGAAGACGTAGCGAATGCAAAACGAAAGCACCTTCTTGTTAAGAAGAGTGATGCAGAAGCGAGTTTCTATTATCTGGGACAATTTGATGTAGTCGATATTGCACCGGCAAAAAAGAAAGACAATTCCGGGAAGATGCGTGATATAGCCAAGTTCAAAATGAGAATGCATCATCCGGTTAGAGAAGATTTGTTACGGTATCTTCAGAGTAATATTGTGACAGAAGGAGAGAAAGTAATATGAAAGTAGTCAGAGTGGTTGCGGCGGTGATTCGGGACGGAGACCGAATCTTTGCGACACAGCGCGGATACGGAGAATACAAGGA
>CADCOL010000134.1 GCA_902803015.1 uncultured Lachnospiraceae bacterium
GATGAAGAAGAGGAAGAAGACGGAGATTTGGCATTTGATTTGCCGGGCGACGGAGAATCTGATGATTTACCGGAAGAATTGAGACCCTCAGAGAGTGCCGGCGATGGAGACGGTAACGAAAGCGTCGGAGGTGAAAGTTCTGTAGGCGAAGATGAGTTTCCTGAAATCAAAGAACTTTCGGACGAAGAAATCAAAGAATTCATGGAACAACCCGCACCGAAGGTGCGATTCCCGAAATCGGTCGACGAATTCTTCGACAATATTGAAAACTTTATACAACAAATCAAAGAAAAATGGTATAATGCTATACGTAAGTGCCGTGACATCAAACGCAAAGTACGTTATTATACCAAACTGATCAAACATTACTGGCGGCTTTTGCATCATCCGAGCGTGAAACCGGCGTTTCAGATGCTGAAGAAAATAGTCATACGTGTTCTGAAGCATGTAAAACCCAGGAAAGCCCGGATTTATATTCATTACGGTGCCGACAATCCTGCGGATACCGGAAAGGCTGTGGCAATATACAGCATGATTTATCCGTATTTCCCGAAACAGATAAAACTCGATGCGGATTTTAACAATAAAGTTCTGGAAGGAAACGGATACATCAAAGGAAGATTTCATGTCATCGTATTTGCACTCTGCGCAATACGTGCATATTTGAATAAACATATCAGAAAGTTGATTGCTTTGTTACTAAGGGAGGTTAAGAGATATGGCTGACAAAACGAATTTTAACGGCGTAGTGGATTCACTGTTAAACGGAATGGACGGATTCCTGTCCTCGAAGACCGTTGTCGGAGAAGCTACTCACATTGATGATACGATTATCGTTCCCCTCGTGGATGTTTCTTTCGGTATCGGCGCAGGAAGCGCAAACGGAGAGAAGTCCGGCGGCGGATGCGGCGGTATGGGTGCAAAACTTTCTCCTTCCGCAGTGCTTGTCATCCATGAAGGACGCACCAAACTTGTAAACATCAAGAATCAGGATACCATGACAAAGATTATCGATCTGATTCCGGATCTGGTAGATCGTTTCAAAGAAAAAGGAAATCCGTCGAAGATCGACGACGACGATGCAAAGAAGATTGCGTTTAAAGACGAAGAGTAAAAAGGTATAAAAAAAGAACCGGCATCTGCCGGTTCTTTTAATTTGCAATTTTAATTAAGCACGCTCAACTTTGTTAGACTTTAAACATCTGGTGCAAACGTGAAGCGTTTTGGTGGATCCGTTAACCTTGCATTTTACGGTACGGATATTGGAGTTCCAGATATGATTGGAACGTCTATGAGAGTGACTTACATTGTTTCCAAAATGTACGCCTTTTTCGCAGATATCACATTTAGCCATTTCTAACACCTCCTTAGCCTTAGGCACATAAAACTGAGCCCGAAAGGCTCGAACGTGATTATTCTAACAGATTGCGAATGACTTTGCAAGTAGAAAATTGTTCATTTTTTGTCCGACTTATTATTTGAAGAAAAATTCCTTTTCTTTTGGGTCAAAAAGGGGTATAATTTATTAGAATTTTGTGTACAAAGGAGGCATTTCGTTATGAAGAATTCTATGGATACACATATGGGCAGCATCGAAATCGATAATAATGTCATCGCTAATTATGCGGGCAATATCGCTTTGGAATGCTATGGGGTTGTAGGCATGGCTGCCGTTAATATGAGAGACGGATTCGTTGGCCTTTTAAAAAAGGACAGCATGGGCAAAGGAATCCTGGTTTCCTGTGAAAATAATAAAATCACCATCAACTTACACATCATTGTTGCGTTCGGCTGCAGCATCATTCCGGTTGCCAACAATCTGATGAGTGAAGTGAAATATAAGGTAGAACAATTCGCCGGTCTCGATGTGGAAAAAGTCAATGTCTTCATCGAAGGCGTAAAAGTTGTGGAGGATTAAGATAAATGTCAGCAAATGCTATTTCTGCCGAACTTTTGGCAAAAATGTTCCTTGCAGGTGCAAAGTATCTTGAGAACAAGAAGGATTACGTCAATGAACTGAACGTATTCCCCGTACCGGACGGTGATACCGGAACCAACATGACGTTAACCATTCTTTCCGCAGCGAAAGAATTGAACGCATTAACCGAAACCAATATGGCAACCGTTTGCAAGGCGGTTTCCGGCGGATCCTTAAGAGGCGCACGCGGTAACTCCGGTGTCATTCTTTCCCAGTTAATCAGAGGTTTCACAAAAGTAGCATCCAATTATGACGTGCTGACGATCGAAGTACTCGACGAAGCAGCACAGAGAGCTGTAAAGACCGCATACAAAGCGGTTATGTCTCCGAAGGAAGGAACCATTCTTACGGTAGCTTCCGGAATCGGAAAGAAAGCCGAAGAGCTTCACCTTTCCGGCTGCGATGACATGAATGCTTATTTAAAAGCAATTCTCGACGAAGCAGAACGCGTTCTTGCAACCACACCCGATTTGCTTCCTGTATTGAAAGAAGCCGGCGTTGTCGACTCCGGCGGACAGGGTCTTGTGGAAATTCTTCGCGGTGCATATGATGCATTTTGCGGTAAGGAAATCGATTTAACCTTCGACAAATCCGCAAAGAAGAAAGAGAAAGAACAGCCGAAGGAAGAGCTGAAATTCACTTACAGTGCGGAATTCGATGTTGTTCTGGACCGCAATTTCAACATTAAGAACGAGATGGATTTAAAGGATTACTTAGAAACCATCGGTGATACGGTTCTTCTTTCCGTAGAAAACGATATCGTAAAAGTATCCTTAAATACCAACGATCCCGGACTTCCTCTTCAGAAGAGCTTAAAGTACGGTGAATTAAATAAGATTAAAATCGCCAACCTGAAGTTAAAAGAGAAGATTGACGGTGCCGCGGAGACCGCACCTGTTAAGAAACCCGCAGGTCCGAAGAAGAAATACGGATTTATCGCCGTTTCCGTAGGACAGGGTATCAACGAAATCTTTACTTCTTTAGGTGTGGATTACATTATTTCCGGCGGACAGACCATGAATCCTTCCACCGAAGATATGTTAAATGCGATTGAGAAAGTAAATGCAGACATCATTTTCATTCTTCCGAACAATAAAAACATCATCATGGCAGCAAACCAGGCAAGGGATTTAACCAAGGATAAGAAGATTATCGTAATCCCGACCAAAACGATTCCTCAGGGTATTACCGCAGTCATTAATTTCATGGGCGAAGTGGAAGCGGAAGAGAACGAATCCACGATGAACGACGGAATTTCCGCAGTGAAGACCGGTCAGGTTACTTATGCGGTACGTGATACGGTAATTGACAATCACGAAATTCATCAGGATGACTTTATGGGAATCGGCGATCACGGAATCCTTTCGGTTGGTAAGGAACGCGATGTGGTAACGCTTGATATGATTAAAGAGCTTGCGGATGATGATACCGAACTCATCAGCGTTTACTACGGCGAAGACATTTCCGAGAAGGAAGCCGGATTACTTCGTGCAACCCTCGAAGAAACCTTCCCTTCCACGGATATCGAAGTTCAGTACGGCGGACAGCCGGTATATTATTACATCGTTTCCGTAGAATAATCGAATCACATTCTGATTACGTATTATGCAGTATTTAATAGGTGCCGGGTACCGGGAAATCGGTGCCGGCACCTTTCATTATGCGCACGCCCGCGCAAGGATAAATATGGATTTACGACAGGTACACGTAACCAACTTAAAAGGAATCGGAGAAAAGACCGCGAAATGTCTTTCCAAACTCGGTGTGGAAAGCGTTCACGATCTTTTGTGGTACGTTCCTGCCGGTTATATCCGTTATCCCGAAATCTCTGCATTTTCCGAAATTAAAGACGGTGAAATTGCCGCCATTTACGGAACCGTCAACAAAGATTTCTTTGAACGCAAAAATACAAGAATTCCGGTAACGACATTCACGGTAAGAGAGTACGGAAAGAATCTTTCATCCGTTAACGTGGAAATGGTTTTCTTCCGCCAGACTTACCTTAGAAGCATTTTTAAGCCGGGGATGAATTTCGTATTTTACGGTAAAATCCTGCAAAAAGGCAATAAATACTGCATGGAAATGCCGGAATACTGTTCGCTCAAAGATTATCAGAACAAGCAAAGCTGTCTTCAGGGCGTTTATCCGCTCACAAAGGGCATTTCTTCGAAGCTGATTGGGAAAAGTGTACAGCAAAGCATGAATGAATTTTTCCCTGTGGAGGATCCGTTTGATGATGAAATGCGAAGTGCGAATCATTTGCTTTCGTTATCGGATGCATTTCGTAAAATCCATTTTCCCGTCGACGCAAATCATGTAAACGAAGCCAGAAATAC
>CADCOL010000135.1 GCA_902803015.1 uncultured Lachnospiraceae bacterium
CCTACCAGCAAATCGGCCTTGAAGTCCTTGCAGAAAGCGACTATGATGTTCGCGGGAGTTACGATGTAAACTACCAGGTCGGAGATACTTTTTATACCGTTGGGAGTAAGTATCCCGACTTTGCGGCAGATGAAGCCTACCGCAACTATAACAAACAAGATCAGTACCTGTGTACCGACATTCATCATATTTTCTATCATTATGATAATTCCCTGTCTTTCCTTTTGATCGGTGCTGTGCAAGCACCGTACCTTCGCCGTTATTTTATCATATAACAAATGAAATGCAATGTATTATATTGGATTTGACAAGAATAAGCCGAAGTGCTATCATCTAACGGTCGGCGCGGATATGGTGGAATTGGCAGACACGCCAGATTTAGGTTCTGGTGCGAGAGCGTGCAGGTTCAAGTCCTGTCAGGCGCACGAAGCACGGAAACGGCAGTATATTCGGACGGAAGAAACGATGCCGGCCTGCTTCGGTAAGCGTTCACAAATGTAACGTGAAAGGGGAAAAAGAATGAAAAGATTACAGAAACTTGCAATTGTTTTCACACTCATGGCTGCGATGACCGCAACAATGTTCGGTTGCAATCAGTCCGAGCAGAAGAAGGCATTCCGTGCTTACAGCATCAGCCTTCAGGATGATTCGGAGCTTTGGAATGCAATTTCGGAAGCTGCGAACAAAACGGATACGAGAGATCTGACCGCGACAAAGGCAGTCATTCAGGCAAGCATTATTCCGAACCTGAACAAACTGCAGCAAAATGCGGCACAGAGAAATTCCGCAATTGCCGATCCGGAACTTCAGCAGGTGGATGCGAAGTATGTCAGCTGCATCAACAACTTAAAAGAAGGATATGCTCTGATTCTCAGCGGAATTGATAACAAGGATACGAATACCATCCAGACAGCAATTGTCAGAATCAACGGTGCATTGGATGACATGAAAGGATATGTTACCGGCATGAAATCCTACATGAACAAGTACGGCATTAAGAAAGACGATTCCCTGGACGATGTTTTAAACAAACTGAACAGTCTTTAATACACGATAAATAAGATACGGCTTCATTGAATCTATGGCTTTTCAATTGAAACTCATTCCGGAGGTTGTATATTTTGCAACCTATATGGCCATTAACGACCGCAGATTATACGACCGTGAGTGGTTCCGGATTAAAAAATTAATAGCGACCGCAGGTTTTCCGGAGGAGGTACGCGACACGGCAATCGCCATTATCAAGGACCTCCCCGAAAAGCCTCTTTTGGACGATGTAATCGATGTTCTCTGTTCCGCACCTGAGGAAACGAAGGAGTTCACGCTTTACTTCGGCCTTTTGATTGCGTACGAAGACGGTACCTTCCGAGACAAAGAGGAGGTGCTTTTTTCGCGTCTTTGCAAACGGTTCCGCGTGGAGAAGAAACGCTATTTAAAAATCCAACAGGATGCAAAGAACGAAATCATCGGCGGAAGCGCCAGGGACGAAAGCGTAAAGGCGGGCTTTTTAAAAGAACTGAACACCCGTTACAACGATGCGCTTTTTGAAGGCGAGCAGTACAAAACCGTTGT
This sequence comes from uncultured Lachnospiraceae bacterium, assembly GCA_902803015.1. Lineage (GTDB taxonomy): Bacteria > Bacillota > Clostridia > Lachnospirales > Lachnospiraceae > UBA3766. Next base: position 1,573 of record CADCOL010000135.1, read on the forward strand.
CGGTCAGATGCAGAAAGTGGCAAGGGAGGATTTGGAATTCTCCACTAAATGCATCGAGAAAAGTGCGGAACTGTTCATGGTAGCCCCGAAACTTTTGAAAGACCAGCAGGAGAAGGTGCTTCGTTACGAAGGCCGCCTAAACGATTCCGAAGAGAAGAAACAGCTCGAGAATCTTTTCAACAGTCTTCGCGAAAAAGAAGAAGCGATGCTGAAGGATGCGGATGAAAGTCTGACGATGCTGAAAAACAAACAGACCGCATCAAGCGCGTATTATACGGTCTCTTTCATGGGACGTACCAAGGCGGGAAAAAGTACACTGCATTCCGTGCTTCTGGGCGGTATTAACAACGAATTCATCGGTGTCGGTTCTGAGAGAACCACCCGTTACAATTATGTATATGACTGGAACGGCATCCGTATCATCGATACCCCGGGCATCGGCGCTCCGGGCGGAGAAGATGATGTGGAAATAGCCGAGGATGTGGCGGACGAAAGCGATTTAATCTGCTATGTGGTAACGTCCGACAGTATTCAGGAAACCGAGTTTAATTTCCTGAAAAAAATGAAAGACCGCAACAAACCGGTCATTATCCTGTTAAACAAAAAAGACAATTTCCTTCGAAGCAGCAAGAAAAAAGAAGCCTTCCTCGCAAATCCCTTAGAGTGGTTTACGAAGGACGGCGAGGATTCGATTCAGGGACATTTAAACCGAATCCACACCTATGTTTCGAAGAACCATGAATTCCATAATTACCGCGTGGTGCCGGTCCATTTGCTGGCGGCAAAGACCGCACTTCTGGAAACGAATCCCGAAATAAAGCGAAAGCTGATGGAGGGCGCGAGAATTCAGGAATTTTTAACCACATTAAGCGACATGATTCAGTCAAGCGGTGTCATCATGCGTTCCCAGACGATTTACAATGCGGCCGTTTACCACATGGAGCGCAACGAGGATTCCATCCGCGAACAGATCAATGCGCTGAATGCTTTTATCCGCATACTCGATAAGAACCGCGCGGGTGTGATGATGAAATTAAAGAAAGCCGCAAACGACCGAAAGGAAGAACTTGCCGCGGCGATTGACGCAACCTACGAAAACTTCATCACGGAAGAGGTACAGCGCTTCGTCAACTCGCATTATGCGGAGAACAAAAATGAAATCAATGCTGCCTGGAAGAAGTTTTTAAGCGAAGGCAAGCTGAAAGAATATGTCGAAAACGACTATGAACGCATTTGGAACGTATACAATTCACAGGTTGAGGACATTCTTCTCGAAGTAGAGGAAGACATGGCATTCTCCGTGGAATTCGGAGAACTGGCCACGGTCGATACCGGCTCCATTCTGGATTTAAGAAGCGGAACGGAAATCGGCGGGGCGCTGCTCGGCGCAGGTGCGGTACTTGCATTTGCCTTAGGTTCGACTCCGGTCGGCTGGGTACTGATCGGTGCGGCTGCGGTAGCGGGAGTTGCCTCTTATTTCCTGAAATCGAAGTCCAAACAGATCGGTGAGAAGAAGTCAAAGATGTATGACTCCATCAAGCGCAACATGGAAGAGATGCGCGATGACAACATCAGTGAAGTAACAGAGAAATTCGATACGGCACATAAAAAGATTTTAGGTAAAATCGACCGTTACTACGGTATCATCATCGACGGGCTGGATGAACTTCGAAGAACCTTAACGGATACGCTGGCTGATCAGATTGATTACATCGATGATTTAAACCGTCGTTACGGCGGGCGAATTTTAAATTACATGGCGCAGGAAGAACTGGTGAATATTTTGTCCGAGTCTTCCGTGGCGGATGTGGAAGTGGAACGTGATTTCCGTAAGAGAATCGAGATAGGGGGACCTGTTATTAAAAACACGGCATTTGTTTATTCGCCGGTTCAGATGACGGAGATTCTGCAGGAAGAAGTAGCCATTATCGGCAAAGAAGAGTAGGGGGAGTGTTATGGCAAACGATTTATTTTTCCAAATGATGTCGGATAAGGAAAAGGAACTCGAAAACGAGGTATTCCGGCTTTTACGCGAGAACAATTCCGAAAACGTTCAGTCCTTAAAAGAACGTCTGAAAGAAGTCGAAGAAGAATCGAGACTTCGCATTGCGTTTGTGGGTCAGCACAACGCGGGCAAGTCCACGATTATTTCCGCACTGACGGGAAACCGTCAGATTAAAATCAGCGCCAACGTGGAAACCGATTCCACGGAAAGTTATGAATGGGGTAACGTGATTCTTTACGATACTCCGGGTCTTTATGCGGGAGTAAAAACGGAGCATGACCGTTCTGCGAAAGAGGCAATCAACAATTCCGACATTTTGGTATTCTGCATTACCTCATCGCTTTTTGATGACCTTTTAATCCGCGATTTCGTGGACCTTGCATACAAGCGTGCCTACAAGAACAAGATTATCCTTCTTGTGAATAAAATGTCCCAGGAGGACGGCGAATTCGATACGCTTCGCAGAAACTATTTAAAGACGCTTAGCACCACGCTTGCGGAACTCGGCGGCTGCCTGGAAGATTTCCCGATTGCGTTTGTGGATGCAAAGGACTATCGCGAAGGCATTGCAGAAGAAGATGACGAGCTGGTGGAACTTTCCAATTTTAACGCATTTATCACGCTGTTAAACCGTGAGATTGATGCAAAGGGACTTCTTGCCAAGCTGGAAACCCGTTGCAATATCTTAACCGATGCGATTGCGGACGAAATCACCGGCACCGGTACGGAACTTGACAAGAATATGATGACGGTCCTGAACCGTCTGACCAGAACGTTCCGTTCCCTTCGTCGTGAGACCAGGGCAAACATCAACCGCAGAGAGCTTGACTTAAGAAGCGGCATTATGGATGTTTGTGCGGAATTCTCCGCAAAGGTCGGAGAAGTGAAACTTACCGAAGCGGATTCCGACGAAGTCAACAAGCAGATTGAAAAGCTGGTGGAGAATACCCTGTCCGACATGGAAGAGATTCTGCAGAAAACCAACAAGCAGATGGATGAAGAAATCGGCGGCGTATTAAAATCCGATATCGGCATGTATGTCTTCTCCAAAGTCGACAAGGCCGATTTGAACAAGCCCATGGCTGCAAGCGAACAGTATAAGAATTTCGTAACGCAGTTTGCGGATTTTGCGGGCTTTATCAAAGTCGAAGCCGCAAAGATGCTCGGTATTATGAAAGTGGTTCGTGCTGCAGGCAAAGCCGGCAAGGCGGTTGATTTCTTTGATCCTTTGATGGCAACGCTTGATGTGGCGGTTGCGGTCGGAGAAAAAATCGCGGAAGAAAAGCATATCAAGGAAGTTATGGAAGCGAGAAACCGTTTGTTTAACAATTTTTCATCCATTGCTTCGGATTATATCAAGCAGATTGATGCCCAGTACGATATCCTTGAAGAGGAGCTTTTTGAAAGCAAGACAAAGGAAATCGAGGAAATCAAAAACAGCATGGTTCTCGAGGCGGACAGTAATTCCGCTTACGTGGACGAACTGAAAAAAACTTCCCGCGCACTGCGTGATCTGGTAGACCGTATCGAAGAAGGCGTGGAGGAGTAGGCACTGAATTCCGTGCCGGAAGGAGAAATCATGAGTGAAACAAAGGCTGCGGCCGCAAAAAGCAAATTTGACCCGAATCTGATTCTGGTATTCGTACTGTTATTCGGCGGACTCGGGAGCTTTTTATACAATAACATGACGGATGTAACTGCCACCTGGATGGCGATCCTTCTGTTCGTCATCGGGCTTGTGCTTTTAATCAAAGGCGGCGACTGGTTTGTGGACGGCGCGGCAACGATAGCGGAACGCTTTAAGGTACCGGAAATCCTGATTGGTGCGACGGTGGTTTCCATCGGAACAACACTTCCCGAAGTCATGGTATCCGCGCAGGCGGCGGCAAAAGGCAATTCCGGTATTTCCTACGGAAACGCAATCGGATCGATTATCTGTAATGTGTCTCTGATTGCGGCGATTACGCTTGCGGTAAAGCCGGCAAAAGTGGATAAGAAGCCGCTTCGTATTCCGGTCATCTTTTTCTTCGTGGCAGCGGTATTCTATGCGGCGAATGCATATCTTTTCGGACATTTTTCGAGAGTCACCGGAGCGATTTTACTTTGTACGTTTATCGGATACATGATTGTGAACGTAAAGCAGGCCCTTTCGAAGAAAAACGAACCAGCGGCAGAGGCATCCGACGGCGACGGAGCCGATGATGACGGGGAAAAGAAGAAGCCCATGCCGATGTGGCAGGCAATCCTTTTCTTAATCGTCGGTGCGGCGGTCATTGCATTCGGAGCAACGCTTCTTGTCGATAACGGAACCATTATCGCGGGAAAGCTTGGCGTACCGGATTCCGTTATTGCGGTTACCGTTGTGGCACTCGGAACATCCCTGCCGGAGCTGGTAACGGCGGTCACATCCTTAATTAAGGGAAAGGGGGCGCTGTCACTTGGAAATATTATCGGTGCGAATATATTTAACCTTGTACTGGTAAGCGGTATCGCAATCACGATTCGTCCGTTTGACGTACCGAGCGAGAAACTTCTTGCAGGCATGAATGCCTCCCTTCTGGTGGACATCCCGATGGTATTTCTGGTCATGCTGATTCTGACGGTTCCGCCGCTTGTAAAGGGCAGACTTTACAGACTTCAGGGAATTGCATTATTGTTGCTGTATGCGGCATACTGCGTATTCCAATTTGTATTTTAGTGTGTTACAATAAATGTCGGCGCTTGGCCGACCTGAATTAAGTGCATTAATACGGCATTTGCCGAATATTTTATAAAGGAGTATTGCTATGAATCTTTCACCACTTCAAAAAGCAAGATACGAGTATTCCCCGAAGCTTCCCGGAATGCTCAGAAACGGAGTTGCAGAGATCTGCGTTAAGGAAGGTGCAGAAACCGCATCCGTTGCAGATCAGGACAAAATCAAAGAACTCTTCCCGAACACCTACGGTAAGAAGGAAATCACCTTTGTAAAGGGTGCAAACAACGCACCTGCAAAGAAATGGGTGATTGGTGTTATCCTTTCCGGCGGACAGGCTCCCGGAGGACACAACGTTATTTCCGGTCTTTATGATGCATTAAAGGCTGCCGACAAGGACAATGTATTACTCGGATTCAAGGGTGGCCCGAGCGGACTTTTGGAAGACGACTATGTGGAATTCACCGATGAATTCATCAATGCATACAGAAATACCGGCGGTTTCGATATCATCGGTTCCGGCCGTACCAAATTGGAGACCAAAGAGCAGTTTGCAATCGTAGAAGAAGTTGCAAAGAAGCATGGTCTGAACGCAATCGTTATCATCGGCGGTGACGATTCCAACACCAACGCAGCCGTACTTGCTGAGTACATGGCAGCAAAGAACACCGGAATCCAGGTAATCGGATGCCCGAAGACCATCGACGGTGACTTAAAGAATGAAGATATCGAAGCTTCCTTCGGTTTCGATACCGCAACCAAGACATATTCCGAATTAATCGGTAACATCGAAAGAGATGCGAACTCCGCAAAGAAGTACTGGCATTTCATCAAGGTTATGGGCCGCAGCGCTTCTCACGTGGCACTTGAGTGCGCATTGGAAACCCAGCCGAACATCTGCTTAATCGGTGAAGAAGTAGCCGCTAAGAAGATGAGCCTTGCTCAGATCACCAATTACATCGCAGATTCCGTAGAGAAGAGAGGAAATGCCGGAAATAACTTCGGTGTTGCCATCATTCCCGAAGG
>CADCOL010000136.1 GCA_902803015.1 uncultured Lachnospiraceae bacterium
CGGGTGCTGTAATAAACGGTTCCGTCCTTTGCAACATATGCATATCCCTTATCAATCAGGGTCTGAATCATCTCAAGCATACCGTCGATTTCTTCGGTTGCCTTCGGATGCGTCGTTGCGGGTTTTACGTTTAAGGAAGCCATATCCTTTTTGCATTCCGCGATGTAACGTTCGGAAATCACGGAAGGCTCCACGCCTTCTTCGTTTGCGGCCTTGATGATTTTATCATCGACGTCCGTAAAATTGGATACGTAGTTTACCTCATATCCCTTGTACTCCATGTAACGGCGCACGGTATCGAATACCATCATCGGACGCGCATGTCCGATATGAATTAAGTTGTATACGGTCGGGCCGCATACATACATTTTTACCTTGCCCTCTTCGAGCGGTTTAAATTCCTGTTTGCATTTGGTAAGTGTGTTGTAAATTAACATAGTATCCTCTTTCCTTTATTTCAAATTCTCCAGGCACTTCTCCAGTTCGTCCAGTCTTGCCTTCAGCTGCTTATTCTCATTTGACAGCCGGTTGATGTCGTCCATAACGGGGTCGGGCAAATGAACCTGATCAAGTGTGTCTTTCGGAATCGCAACATTGTCACGCTTTACGATACGGCCGGGAACACCGACCACCGTACAGTTCGGCGGAACCTCGTTCAACACAACGCTGCCGGCACCGATTTTGGAATTCTCTCCGACGGTAAACGAGCCTAAAACTCTCGCACCGCAGGAAACCATAACATTGTCTTCGAGCGTCGGGTGACGCTTTCCGTGCTCTTTTCCGGTACCACCGAGCGTTACGCCCTGATAAAGTGTAACATTGTTTCCGATAATCGTGGTCTCACCGATTACCACGCCGTTTCCGTGGTCGATAAACAGTCCTTCGCCGATGGTCGCACCGGGATGGATTTCGATTCCGGTCTTGCGTACGGCTCTTTGCGAAATATATCTCGCAATGAAATACCATTTTTTCAGATAAAATTTATGAGCGATTCGGTAATGCATCATAACCCGGAAGCTGGGATACAGAAACACTTCCATGTTGGAGTGGATTGCCGGGTCACGGTCACGGATAATCGCCGTTTCTTTTTTAATTCTTGATACAATTCCCATAATTTATATTACTGCTCTCTTTCCGTCAATCACATAAAATATAAGGCTTCTCAAAACACTTCAGTGCATTCAGATTCGCGAAGCATTCTTCTTCCTTTGCCTTGACGTAAATCTTGAAGCAATCCTCCGCCTTGCGGAATCCGAAGAGAAATCTTGCAAGATTCTCTATCGTAATCTCTCCCTCCGCGGAAAGCCTCTCTCCTTCCGCATTCTTCATCTGCTCGTCTCCGATTCGGATGGCGGTTAAATTTCCGCCCATCGGTCCGCAGTGAAGCACATAGAGTCCGGCATTCTCCACGATTCTCTCGTCAAAAATCCGAAGCACCATCACAAATTCCTTCGGACATCGAACACGCGCAAGCATCGTCTTCACATCGATGATTCGCGCCATTATAACATTTCGTTCCGGATCGTTTAAAAACAAATCCTCTTTTTTGAAACCTTCTTTGCAGATTGCAAAGGCAACTCTTTTATCACTGAACCGGGTACTCTTCTTTTTTTCCTCGTTTACGATTTCCTGTTTTACCAAAGAGTACGCAAAGACGCAGACAGTTTCGTCCTTACACTTTATTGCATAAAGATTGCCGCCCCTGTCTTTGCAGCTTTTTTGGATATTCAAAACGGTATGGCCGGACTGGACAATATAAAGATCCGAATTCTTTTCGCAATATTCATTCATGAATTTTGCAACCCATTCCGCATCCTCTTCGTTTACAGGATGAATCAGATAGTCTTCGGAATCCTTCACCAGCACGTGAAAATCGTTCCCGGTTTCATTCGCGTCTTTTAACAAATCGTCCGACAAACGTAGTCCGTTTATGCGAATGCCCTCATGTTCTTCCACCGGAACAAATCCGTACGGGAGAAAATACTTTTCCTCCATCGGGCGAAGAAAAGTATACGCTTCGCATTCGCTTTGCATACACTGGAACGCCTCTTTCATCAGCGTGTCCATGTTGCCGCGTCTTCTGTACTTTTCTTTCGTAAACACGTTCTTAATCTCGCAAAGCTCGTCTCCGTTTGACATGTAATGCGGTGCAAGATACAGACTGCTTACGGTTTCCATATTCTCTTTTCCCGCGAAGACGAGGTTATCGCCTTCCGCAAGATAAATGATTTCCATGTTTGTTTACCCCCTGCTGCATCCGCCGCATGTGCTGCAATCCGGCGTCACTGCATAAGATGTAAGTTCGTTTGCCTCGGAGATTAAGCAGACTGCCTGTGAAGAGATTCCCTCTCCGCTTCCGGTAAATCCGAGTCCTTCTTCGGTCGTTGCTTTTACATTTACCTGTGAAATATCAAGGCCTAAAGTGTCCGCGATATTCTTTCGCATCGCATCGATATGCGGGCGCATTTTCGGTGCCTGCGCAATAATCGTCGCATCGATATTGTTGATAATGAATCCCTCTTCTTCGAGCAAATCTCCGACATGCTTTAAAAGAATCAAACTGGAGATCCCTTTATATTTTTCATCGGTATCCGGAAAATGTTTTCCGATATCGCCGAGCGCCGCGGCGCCAAGCAGTGCATCGGAAATCGCATGCAAAAGAACGTCCGCATCCGAATGTCCCAAAAGACCTTTTTCGTAATCTATCTTTACACCGCCGATGATTAAATCCCTGTCTTCCACCAGACGATGCACATCATATCCCATTCCGACTCTCATATGTTATCTCCCAATCATGCCAATTAATTTTTCGGTGCAAACAGTGCCTTGATGCACGCATTGTTCGGCTCAAACACAATACCAAGCCGTTCCTTAATTCCGTCGCTGTGCAAATCCACCCATTCGCCGTCTGAATACACAAACGACTTTCCAGGCTCCGATACGGGTTTATATAAAACATTGTTAAACAGTTCCGTCTCTTCCCCCTCTACCGTTGCACCGCTTTCGTATGTAATTGCAATCGCAAAACCGTCTTTGATTTTCAGCTGTTTATCCAGTTCAATGACATGGTATCCCATGTGATCAAGATGCGCATTCTGCGTATATTTTACTTTCTTTAAATCCCTGTCATAAATCTCGATTACGATA
>CADCOL010000137.1 GCA_902803015.1 uncultured Lachnospiraceae bacterium
CAAAAGACCGTTCCATAATTTCGGAAACACCCTGGTTCGTGCATCGGTAAACGGTCTTTTTAAAGGAAATATCACGGATATTATGACGGGATACCGTGCGTTTTCTCCGCTGTTTGTAAAATCCTTCCCCGTACTGTCCAAAGGATTTGAAATCGAAACGGAGATGTCCATTTTTGCGCTGGATAAAAACATGCAGCTGGATACCATTCCGGTACAATACCGTGATCGTCCGGACGGAAGCGTTTCGAAATTAAATACGTATTCGGACGGATTCAAGGTGTTGGTTACCATTGCCAAACTGTTCAAGGATTATAAGCCGTTATCCTTCTTTGGAATCTGTTCCTTGCTGGCATTTGCTTTGGGATTGGGATTCTTTATCCCGGTCTTTGCCGAGTATTTATCCACCGGTCTTGTCGAGCGTTTTCCGACACTGTTTGCATCCATTGCGGTTATGATTGTTGCCATCCTCCTGTTTATCTGCGGACTGATTCTGGATACCGTGGTAAAAACCAACCGCAAGGATTTTGAAGCACGTCTGAATATGATTCAGATGATGATAAACGCAAAGAAAAAAGACGAATAATTCGGAGAATCGGAATGGAGAAAAAGAAAAGGGAAGCGAATCTGGAGTTGTTACGCATTCTTTCCATGTGCATGGTAATCGGATTGCATTATCTCGGAAAAGGGAATGCGTTAAAAGACATGGCGCAGATTCTGCCCGCTGATTCCAATTACATAAACGAAGTGCTGGCGTGGTATCTGGAGGCGCTCTGTTACGGAGCGGTGAATATGTATATCATGATCAGCGGTTACTTCCTCATAAACGCAACCGCAAAAATAGAGAAGGTCGGGAAGCTGATTTTGCAGGTGTTCTTTTACTCTGCCGGTATTTACCTGATTATTCTATTATTGGGTACTTATCCTCCGGAATGGAATGATGCATATCACAGAAGCATTATGCTTTTGCCGATTTCTTTGCAGCATTACTGGTTTGCCAGTGTATATGCGGCATTCTATCTGCTGGCTCCTTTTTTGGCACTCGGTCTCCGTAAACTGAATAAAAAGCAGCATCTGGGATTGTTGATTATCCTTTTGCTTATGTTCATGAGATTCTTAAAACTGTTTTCGTATCATCTGGTTCCGCTGAATGATGACGGGATGGGTATTATCTGGATGATTACGGTATTTGTTCTTGCAGCATATATTCGCAGATTTGTGCCCGTGAAACCAAAGAAGCGTTTCCTGTATCTGGCATTGGGAGTTTTGTCTTTGGCGGCAACGGCGGCCGGATCGTTTCTGGTGGCGTATGTATTCCAAAAAACCGGGCATCTGGAAACTTATATTTCATTCCTGTTTGCCTATAATTCGCCTACGGTTGTAGTTGGTTCGACATTCCTGTTTCTGTTTTTCAGAACCATCCGTATTCCGGAAGGGTTCTTATCCAAAGCAATCCTTGCGGTTGCGCCGCTGACATTTGGCGTGTATCTGATTCACGATCATTTTCTTCTCCGGGATTTGTGGGTAAAACTCTGGAATGTGGAAACACATTTTAATGAGCCGTATTTTGTGCTTCATTTCCTGGGTGTTGTGGCATTGGTATTCATTGTTTGTGCGGCGGCGGAATGGATCCGAAAACTTCTTGCCGGTCTGAGCTGCAAACTGAAACCTGTCCGCGTATTGTTTGGATGGATCGGAAAACTGGATGCGATATTCCCTTCCAAAGAAGAATCTTTTAAGGAAGCAGCGTAAGCAAATGTCAAAAGAAAGAATCAAAAAGATTAAAAACTCCATACGCAACGGTTCGAAGGCGGCAGATGTTATTTTTATGGTCCTTTTGGTTGCCTTTCCTTTTTTGCATGTGAATTACGGAGTGGATGCAGGAGATACCGGTTATAATCTTCTTAATTTTGCAACATTTCCTCATATGAACCGGACATGGGCCGTTTCCACTCTGCTGGCCAATCTGACGGGGCATGTTTTTACGAAGCTTCCCGCCGGAGATACGGTGCTGGGCGTAAACATTTACTGTACGCTTCTGTTCGGAGCATTTATGTTGGCGTTCTTTATTCTGCTCCGTAAATTCTATCCCGGTTGGATTGTTTTTCTGGGGATTTTTCTTGCGGAAGGATTCTGCTGGTGCCCGAGAGTAATTTTGTATCATTATATGTCTTATTACCTTTTCGGCCTGGGGACCCTTCTTTTGCTTCACGCAATCGAGAAAGAGAAAAAGGGACTGTATATCGCGGCAGGGGCGGTTCTGGCGCTGAACGTGTTTGTGCGTTTTCCGAATATTGTCGAAAGTGCGATGATCCTGGTCTTGTTTTATTACGGGATTCGTGAAAAGAAACACATCTGGAAAGAATTTCTTTATTGTTTTGTAAGTTATGTGGCGGTTCTGATTCTGGGAATCCTTATTGTTGAAATTGCGTTTGGCAGGGGCTCATTTACAGGCATGATTCAA
>CADCOL010000138.1 GCA_902803015.1 uncultured Lachnospiraceae bacterium
AAACACGGCTTGAAAGTGATTGAAGATGCGGCACAGGGAATCATGTCCGAGTATAAAGGCAAGCCGCTTGGAACATTCGGCGAATTCGGATGCTTCTCGTTTCATGAGACCAAGAATTTCTCCATGGGTGAAGGCGGAGCGATTCTGATTCGGGATGAAGAGTATATTGAACCTGCCGAAATTATTCGTGAAAAGGGAACCAATCGCGCGAAGTTTTTCCGCGGACAGATTGATAAATATACCTGGGTGGACAAAGGGTCTTCCTACCTGCCTAGTGAGCTGAATGCGGCATATCTGTATGCCCAGCTGGAACTCGCGGATGAGATTACGAATAACCGTCTTGATACCTGGAATCTTTATCATGAAGGACTGAAGGAGTTAAGGGATGCAGGATTCATTGAACTTGCATATATACCGGAATACTGCAAACACAATGCGCATATGTTCTACATCAAGGCAAAGGATTTGGAGGAAAGAACAAAAATGATTTCATTTTTGAAAGAGAAAGGAATCCTTGCGGTATTTCATTATGTTCCGTTGCATTCCGCACCGGCGGGTCTTTCGTTCGGAAGATTCCACGGAGAGGATGTATATACAACAAAGGAAAGCGAGAGGCTGGTTCGTCTGCCGTTGTATTATCAGTTACAGACAGATCAGGTGGAATACATTATTCAGTGTGTAAGAGAATTCTACGGAGTAAAGAATGGCTGATATCATTAGCGGAAATAAAATCTATTTAAGACCCATTGATGAAGGGGATACGGATAAAATAGTAAAGTGGAGAAATTCCGACGCAGTCCGATTGAATTTTATCGATCAGAGACTGTTTACAAAAGAGTCGCATACCGCGTGGCTTAATAGTTTTGTGAAAACCGGTCGGGTGGACCAGTTTGTAATCTGTATGAAATCGGATGCGAGCCCGAAAACGGAGCAATCCGCTGACGGGATTCCGGTAGGCAGCGTCTATATCCGGGATATAGATACGGAACATCATAAGGCTGAATACGGTATTTTTATCGGCGAAGAATCCGCCAGAGGACACGGCGTCGGGACCGAGGCGGCAAAGCTTATGATTCGCTACTGTTTTGAGACAAAGAAGCTGCATCGATTATTCTTAAGAGTATATGCGGATAATCTGCAGGCAATCAAGAGTTATGAGAAGGCGGGTTTTGTTCGTGAAGCACTTCTTCATGACGATGTTTTTGTAAACGGAGTTTATCGCGACATTGTTCTGATGGGAATCGTGAACGATACCGCAAACGAATAATAATCCTTTGAAAGGACAGAAAATGAACACAGAAGTGAAAGAAACAGTTTCATTCGTTATCCCGTGTTACCGTTCGGAACAAACCGTCGGTAATGTGGTGGAAGAAATCCGTACCACGATGGAAGGATTATCCGACTACAACTATGAGGTGATTCTGGTAAATGATTCTTCACCGGATGCCACGATGGATACCATCCGGACTCTTTGCAATACGTATCCTTTTGTTACGGGAATCGATCTTGCAAAGAATTTCGGGCAGCATGCCGCACTGATGGCCGGTATGCGTCAGTCCAAAGGAGATATTGTCGTATGTCTGGATGATGACGGGCAGACACCTGCAGATGAAGTCGGAAAGCTTTTGCAAAAGCTGAAGGAAGGCTATGACGTCTGCTATGCAAGTTACGGAAAGAAGCAGCACAGTGGATTCCGGAATTTCGGCAGTAAAGTGAACGAGCTGATGACGAGGATGATGCTCGGAAAACCGAAGGAACTGTATATTTCAAGTTATTTTGCGGTAAAACGCTTTGTCGTAAATGATATGCTTCGTTATGAGCAACCGTATTCCTATGTCATCGGACTGGTGCTTCGCTCGACTAAAAATATTACGAATGTGGAAGTTAACCATCGTGCAAGGGAAGTGGGACGAAGCGGATATACATTAAGCAAACTGTTTTCCTTATGGTTTAACGGCTTTACCGCATTCTCAATTAAACCGCTTCGTATCGCAACCTTTATCGGTTGTGTTTGTGCCTGCGGCGGATTCCTGTATGGAATTTATACCATCGTTAAGAAACTTATTCTGGTGGATGTTCAGGCCGGGTTCTCGGCATTGATGAGCGTGCTGGTATTTATCGGCGGAATGATAATGCTGATGCTTGGAATGATCGGCGAATATGTCGGAAGAATGTATTTATGCATGAACAATTCTCCTCAGTATGTTATTCGCGAGATTATTTCGGCGAAGGATGAACGGTAGGAGCAGATTTGTGGATAACCGGAAGATAAGCGGAAAACAGAATGATAAGCAGGTCCTGTTTGCGGCAGTTCTGCTCATTGGCGCATATACTCTTGCCTGCGGATTCTTATTCTTTATGCAGGCGGCTTTTGCGCATGATACGTTTTTTGAGTCCGATTTGCCGGCTCATCTTCGTATGGCAGAAGACGGCTGGGGGTATTCCCTGACTGCAGTCGTCTATCGAATAGCATCCATGCTTCCCGGATATTATTTCTGGGTCGCAGCCTTTCTTGCACTGTTTGCAGGCGGAACCATGGCGGCAAGCTTTTGGTTTCTTTGGAAGGAAGTATTTTCAAAACTGAATATTCGCGCGGCTGGATGGTCCGCGCTTTGCTCTGCAATTGCCGTTAATATTGTGATGCCGTGCTTTGTGAAAGCGGTGCATTACCAAAGATATGTGGGATATCAGTCTCCGTCGGTATGGCATAATTCCACTTATACCGTGATGAAGTTCTTTGCGTTGATGACACTTGTATACTATGTGCGTTTTGCAAAGGAATACAAAGAGAAGGTCATCCTGAAAGACTGGATTCTTTTTACCGTATTTCTGACATTGTCGACCGCAACGAAAACCAGTTTTTTGCTGGTATTTGCGCCGGCGGCTTTTATCGGTTTGTTTTTCGACTTATACCGAAAAGTTCCGATAAAACGTGTTCTTCTTTTTGCATCCGCAATACTGCCTTCACTGGCAATCATGCTGTTTCAGGAACTGGTTTTGTTTGGGGAGGATACGGGAAACGGAATTGCAATCGAATTCGGATACAATGTTTACCTGCGTGCCGAGAGGCCGTATTTTACGATGATTCTTTCTGCTTTGTTTCCGGTACTGGTATTCCTGTTTAATGTGATACCGGTTTGCAGGGAAACCGTGAAGGATTTAAATGAGAAAAAACTCCCAAAGCATATGCCGTTTTTTCTGGCCTGGACAATGTGGTTATTCGGGGCATTGCAGCTTTTGTTTTTGAAGGAAACCGGAAGCCGGGCATTGGACGGAAATTTTACCTGGGGGTATGACATCTGTCTGTTTGTGCTGTTTGGAGTAAGCCTGCTTTACTTTTTGGAGAACCTTCGAAGCAAAACATTTCTCACCGGAAAGTTTGCGGTTCGGATTATTTATGCTTCCGTCCTCGGAGCGGTATTCGGATATCATATGTATTGCGGATTATACTTTTTCATCCGTCTGCTTACGGGTGTAACGTATTTCATGCAGGGATAGGAAGAAAGTGCCGGATGGAATTGCTTCAGGATTGCAGGAAAAAAGAATGGGACAAGAAACAACGAAAAACGGGACAAAAAGTAAACTGAATATTCGAATTCCGGTATTTGTTGCGGTCTTCGTATTGGCAATCGGTGTTTTGGTTTTATTTGCCGTAAAGAAACCAAAGGCATTGTTCCCTGCCATGTTTCAGGAGAAAAAACAGATTCTGTTTTTGGGTGACAGCAATATTGCTTACGATTTCAGCGAAAAAGATATTCCGCAGATGCTTTCCGAAAAAATGGATGTTGTAGCTTACAATGCAGCGGTCGGAGGGACCTGTGCGCATCACAAGAATGAACCATACCCGATGGAATCGTTTTATACAATGCTTGATTTGGCCAATATTACCAAGATGATGGAAACAGGTGATTTTACCTGTGTGCTTCGCGACAAGGATATGTTGGACCAGGGCGGAGATATCCGTGATAAAATGATGGTTTTGCAGCATCTGGATTATAAAGCAATGGATTACGTAATCATCCATTACGGCATTAATGATTATATGGCAGCAGCACCTTTGGAGGGGAAGCATGCAAATGATGATACATCATATGCGGGCAGCCTCCGCAGCTCTGTAATCCGGCTTCATAAGCTTTGCCCGGATGCTACCGTTATCATCTCGTCGATTCCTTTTTGCTGGGGATACGATAAGACAAACGACGAATATATCTCGGGGCTGGAATACGACTACGGCGGTGGGACAATCGACCGTTACTTTGAGGCATCCAAAGAAGTTGCTTCCGAATTCGGATATGTGTACTTTTTGGATAACCTGACCGATTGTGTGGAAAATACAGAAGTTGAAGAAAGTCCGTATCATCAGGACAGGGTTCACTATTCACAGGAGGGAAGGGAACTCTATGTTGAGAGACTCTCCAACCTGCTTCGTGAATTGGACCGGAATGAAGAATCATGAAAAAAGTAAATGAGTACTTTAATCTCATAAGCAGAGCAGTCTTTGCGGCATGTTTTTGCATGCAGGCTGTTTTGGCGTTACTTTGGGGAATTTGTAATATTACGATTCTTCAAAATTACGCGGACAGTACTCCTTATATCGAGTTGGCGGAAAAAGGCGCAAGCGACGGATTTCATTTGTACGGATATGTTTTGTTTGTGATGTTTGCCAAATGGGTGGAA
>CADCOL010000139.1 GCA_902803015.1 uncultured Lachnospiraceae bacterium
AATGCAGGAATCCGGCGTTATCGATAAAACAACCATGGTCTTCGGACAGATGAACGAGCCGCCCGGAGCAAGAATGAGAGTCGGCCTGACCGGTCTTACGATGGCGGAGTACTTCCGTGATAAAGGCGGTAAGGACGTGCTTTTGTTCATTGATAATATTTTCCGTTTCACGCAGGCAGGTTCCGAAGTGTCCGCACTTCTCGGACGTATGCCTTCCGCGGTAGGTTATCAGCCGACACTGCAGACCGAAATGGGTGCTCTTCAGGAGCGAATCACTTCGACCAAGAACGGTTCCATTACATCCGTTCAGGCCGTATACGTACCTGCCGATGACTTAACCGACCCGGCACCGGCAACCACATTCGCGCATTTGGATGCAACGACCGTTCTTTCCCGTGCCATTGTGGAACTCGGTATCTATCCTGCGGTAGATCCGCTCGAATCCACTTCGAGAATTCTGGATCCGAGAATCGTGGGACAGGAGCATTATCAGGTAGCCCGCGGGGTACAGGAAGTATTGCAGAAGTATAAAGAATTACAGGATATTATCGCAATCCTCGGTATGGATGAACTTTCCGAAGACGATAAGCTTACCGTAAGCCGTGCAAGAAAGATTCAGAGATTCCTGTCACAGCCGTTCTTCGTAGCAGGCCAGTTCACCGGTCTGGAAGGAAAGTATGTTCCGATTTCGGAAACCATTCGCGGATTTAAGGAAATCCTCGAAGGCAAGCATGATGAAATCCCCGAAGGAGATTTCTTAAATGCAGGTACCATCGACGAGGTTGTGGAAAGAGCGAACGCAAGAAAGAAATAAGAGTAGATACAAAGCATGAGCGAAGGCAATTTGTTCCAACTGAAAATCATCACTCCGGAGAGAGTGTTCTTTGAAGGCGAAGTTTCGATGGTGGAATTCAATACCACCGAAGGCGAAATCGGCGTATTAAAAGGGCACATTCCTCTTACCGTGATTGTGGATCCCGGGATTCTGACCATCACGACGGTCGAGGGACCGAGGAATGCCGCACTGCATGCGGGATTTGCGGAAATCCTGCCCGAGAAGGTTACGATTCTGGCGGAACTCGTTGAGTGGCCTTCGGAAATCGATGCGAAGCGTGCGCAGGCGGCAAGGGACCGTGCAGAGATTCGTCTGTCGCATATCAAGCCGGAAACGGATGTTGACCGTGCAACGATTGCGCTGAAAAAAGCAATCTGCCGATTGGAAGTTTTGAAATAAGATTGAAAAGCAACTGGGAACAGTTGCTTTTTTCGACAAACGCGCAAATACTAATGATACAGGGGGAGGAAGGTTATGAACGAAAACGAAAAATATTTACGCACACTGGCCCGTCAGTTTCCCACGGAGCAGGCAGCCGCAACGGAAATTATCAACTTACAGTCCATTCTTTCCCTGCCGAAGGGAACCGAGCATTTTCTGACGGATATTCACGGCGAGGTGGAACAGTTTCAGCATGTGCTGAAAAACGGTTCCGGAACGGTAAAACGTAAAGTGGAAGCCGTCATAGGCCAGAAGAAGCCGGGCTCATATAAAAGACAGTTAACGACGTTAATCTATTATCCGAAGGAAAAACTCGAAATCATCCGTGCCGAAATGAATCCCGGGCAGATGGACGAATGGTATATGGAAACTCTGCAGTACCTCGTGGATGTGGTGAAGCGCGTGTCTTCGAAATACACCCGTTCCAAGGTGCGGCGTGCGATTCCGGAAGAGTACCGCTACGTCATCGAGGAACTCATTACCGAGAAGGAAGAAATATATGACAAGGAACGGTATTACAAGGAAATCATCCGTTCCATCATCGACATCGGTGTGGCGGATTCGGTAATCATTACGCTTTGCAATCTGATTCAGAGAATGGTGGTCGATCATCTGCACATCGTCGGCGATATTTATGACAGGGGCCCCGGACCGCATCTGATTATGGATACCCTCTGCGACTATCACTCCGTGGACATTGTCTGGGGAAATCATGATGTGGTATGGATGGGAGCAGCCTGCGGCAATGCGGCCTGCATTGCCAATGTAATCCGCATGAGTGTACGCTACGGAAATTTAAGTGTCATTGAAGACGGATACGGAATCAACCTGATTCCGCTCGCTGCATTTGCAATGAAGCAGTATGAGGGAGCGGATTTATCCAGATTTCATTTAAAGGAAAATAACCGCGGTGAGTTCTTTGATTTAAGTGAAGTGGAAAGCCGGATGTACAAGGCGATTACCATGATTCAGTTTAAACTCGAAGCACAGCTGATTCGGCGTAATCCCGATTTTGAAATGGACGATCAGATTCTTTTGAATCAAATCGATTTTTCAAAGAAAACCGTGCGTTGCGGGGACAGGGAATATGCAATGCTTGACTGTGATTTTCCGACCGTGAATCCGGCGGATCCGTATGCGCTTACAACCGAAGAAGAACAGGTGGTAAGCCAGTTAATCTACGGATTTACCAACAGTGAAAAACTGAAAAAGCATGTACGCCTCCTTTACGAAAAAGGTGCGATGTACCGCGTATACAACGGAAACATTATGTATCACGGCTGTGTTCCCCTAAAGGAGGACGGTTCCTTCGCGGATTCAAACGTGGGAGGAAGCACGCACCGGGGCAAAGCGCTCTACGATCTTTTGGAGGAATATGCAAGAAAGGGATTCTATGCGCCGTTTGGAAGCCCGGAGCAGATCAAAGGCGGAGATATCCTCTGGTATTTGTGGTGCGGTCCGAAATCACCGTCCTACGGACGTAGTAAGATGACCACGTTTGAGCGCCTCTTTATCGAAGAGGAGGAAACGCATAAAGAGACGAAGGATCCGTATTACCGTTTCATCGAGAATGATGAAGAGGTGGCGGGCAATATTTTAAAAGAGTTCGGACTGAATCCGGACAGTTCGCACATTATCAACGGACATGTGCCCGTGGAAACCAAGAAAGGGCAGACACCCATCCGAGCAGGCGGAAAAGTGCTGATGATTGACGGCGGTTTTTCGAAAGCATACCATGCGAAAACCGGAATTGCCGGATACACGCTTGCCATCGATTCCCACGGTATGTGGCTTGTGGAACATGAGCAGTTTGAGAGTAAGGAAGAAGCGGTCAGAAGGGAAACGGATATTGTATCCGATACGCTGACGGTTGAGAATTTTCCGAGACGTATGTATGTGGAAGATACGGATAACGGAAAACGGTTAAAGGAAGAAATTGCGGATTTAAAAGAGCTGCTGGCGGCTTATCGAAGCGGCGAACTGGAGAAACTTTAAAATGGATCTTTCGAGAATTCTGTCAAAACTGGATTACATGGTGGAAACCAAGGATTTTGAAGGTGCGAAGGAACTTCTTTCGTACTGGCTTGCGGATGCCAAATCACAGGGAAACCTGCGGGGCGAATTAAGCCTTTATAACGAGTCCATGGGACTTTACCGCAAGCTCGGAGAAAAGGACATCGCGGTAAACTGCGCGGAGAATGCGCTGAGTCTGGTAAAAAAACTGGAGATGGAAGGAAGCATTACCGCGGCGACGACCTATATCAATTCCGCCACGGTTTACAAGGCATTCGGGCTTGCCGAAAAAGGGATTCCTTTGTTTGAGCAGGCGAAGGATATCTATGAAAAAGAGTTAAAAGAAGATGACGGAAGACTCGGCGGACTTTACAACAATATGGGCCTGGCCCTCCTGGATGTCGGACGGTATGAGGATGCACTGGAAAGCTACCGTAAGGCGCTTGAGACCATGAAAAAGGTACCGAACGGTGCGCTGGAATCCGCCATTACCTACTTAAACAAAGCGGATGTGTATGATGCCATGCGCTCGGACGAGGAACACGAAAACGATTATTCGCCCGAAGAGTGGGAGGAGAGAATCGCGGATTTGGTGAACAAGGCAGCGGCCTGTTTTGAAGAGGAAAGCCTTCCGAGAAACGGATACTACGCATTTGTTGCGGAGAAGTGCATTCCGAGTTTTGAATATTACGGGCACTTTATGACAGGCGTAACATTAAAGGAACGTGTGTCGGCAATTATAGAGGCGGAGCGCGAGAGCGGAACAAGACTGTAGAGGGAACGGAAAAATGAACGGATTGTTGTTGGCAGAAGAATACTATAAACAGTTCGGCGAGCAGATGTTGCGCGAGGAGTTCGGGGATATACTCGGACAGATTGCGGTCGGTCTGATCGGAAGCGGTTCGGAGTGCTTCGGTTATGATGACGAGATTTCCGAGGATCATGATTTTGAACCGGGATTTACGATTTTTATTCCGGGCGAAGCTTTCATGGATTCCAAAACCGCGTTTCGCTTAGAGCGTGCGTATGCAAAGCTTCCCAAGGAATTCATGGGCTATGTGAAACCTCCCGTAAATCCGGTGGGCGGAAACCGTCACGGTGTGGTCAGGCTGGACGAATTCCTGACGGCGCGCCTCGGAAACTCTTCCGGAGAGCTGTCAGACGAAGACTGGCTGAGACTTCCCGAGAATTCGATTCTCGAGGTGACGAACGGAAAACTTTTCTTTGACGGCTCCGGAGCGTTTACGGCCATTCGCGAAGGTTTAACGGAAATACCGGAAGATGTTCGAAGAAAGAAAATAGCCGGGCATCTCTTAAACATGGCACAGGCCGGTCAGTATAATTATTACCGGCTTGTGGGACGCGGCGAAGAAGGGGCTGCGCAGATGGCGCTTTACGAGTATGCCAAAAGCACTTTGCAGGTTGTGTATTCGCTGAATCACAAGCTGATGCCGTATTATAAATGGGCATTCCGCGGAATGCGGGATTTGGAGATTTTATCCGGTTTGGAGGATAATCTGGTGTTCCTTTTAACGACGGGGAATGATAAAGAATTGTCCGTAAAGAAGGCAAATACCGTGGAAGAAATTGCAGGTGCAGTCATTTCCGAATTACAGAGGCAGAACCTGACGGAAGCGGTGTGCGGCGATTTGGAAAAGCATGCCTATTCCGTGAATGACTCCATCAAAGATACGAAGATACGGTATCTGAACATCTTTGCGGCGACTTGAAATAAGGGGTGCACACAGGCTCTTTAAAATGATATAATAATAGGGTATTAGTTGGGGCTATTACAGAAAAGTTAACAGGGGGTATTACTTATGAAATGTGAAGTATGCGGTGCGGAATTATCGGCACAGGCGCTTGAAGCCAACAGTTGTTTGAAATGCGGTGCGATTATCGATATCGACGCCCCTTTCAAAGATGCAAACGAGTATAAAAGAAAAGCAGAGTTCGTGGACAGCATCCAGAACCTGATGAATACGAACGTAACGATTAACCGTTCCCAGGAAGAGCAGAAGCAGGAAACCTTAAAGAAGGTAAATGATGCATTTGAGTATCGTGCGGAGATTATCGCAAGCAATTCCGACGGAACAATCAGCGGCGAGAAACTGAACTCCCAGTTGAAGGTTTATGCGGAGAAAGGCTGGAGACTTGCAAACTCCTTCTGCAATGTAATCGGAAAGAGTCAGGTTGCGGGCTACGGCGGAGTAACCGGCGGACTCGCAGCAAGCGGTGCGGTTCCCATTACGCAGATTATTTTGATTTTTGAAAGAAGAACCGGTGCGGCAAGAAGACCGGCACCCGTTCCCGGAGCAGTACCTCCCGGAGCAATGGCACCCGGTGCACCCGGCGGCCCGAGACCGATCAGTGCACAGAATAATCCTACGAATGCGGCAGCTCCGGCGGAAGGCGAGAAGAAAGATCTTTTCCAGGGCAGAAAACCCACACCCCGTCCTTTGACCGAGGCGGAAACCGCGCAGTTAAATCATCAAGCGACTGCAGGACCGGCTCCGCAACCGGAGAAAAAGGATTCCGATTCCGAGGACGACGGAAGGCCGAGAATCATTCCGCTTCGATGAGATACTTCGATGACCGGATGTATGGATGAGTAAATATGGATATTTGTTGTGAAGAATGTGCCAATTATGTATATGACGATGACGAGGAGGAATATGTCTGCTGCGTCAGCATGGACGAGGACGATTACATCCGTCTGAATACCGACTCGCATTATCAGTGTCCCTATTATCAGTGCGGGGATGAGTACAGAATTGTAAGGCATCAGATGTAGGAAAGTTTATTTGATATTGTAATAGAAAAGCGCGCCCGATGGGTGCGCTTTTTGTGTTTCTTAATCGTAAAGATTTGTTTTGTTACAAGGGACTAGAAAATGGGTTCTTCCAAAGGTTCTGCGGGCTGGGTATCGCGATTCTTCTGCTCCCATAAGGAGATGCGGTAGATGCCCTTAATGGGACCTTCGTCCAGCAGTTCCACATCCACGTTGTAATTGGTGATTCCCTTCGTATAGGTGGTATTGTTGTTGGAAGGATTGTTCTTGTAATCCTTTAACCAGTTGTATGCGTTGTTCATAAGGAAAGGATGGTGAACGGTTGCAGAATCCACTTTTACTTCCATCAGTTCCGGCATAATGTCTTTTGCCTTTTCGTTGCTTCCCAGATACTTGAAAGATTTATCGAAGATTAATACACCGGTTTCGGATTTCGGTCCGAATGTGTCGTCTTCCGCAAGGCTGACATCATATTTCTTTTCTAAGAACAGCATAAGCAGGAAGAGAAGCTGTGCAATCACGAATGCGATTGGCGAGAACTGTACATCGCCGAAGAGGAACTGTTCCACAATGTAGGCAAGACTTAAGAAAATCTCTGCGAACAAAACGAGAACGGTCAGTTTACGGGAAACATC
>CADCOL010000140.1 GCA_902803015.1 uncultured Lachnospiraceae bacterium
GGTATTCGTCCTGAAGACGTATATGACAGCGAAATGTATGTTGAAACCTCTCCGATGAGCGTATTCGAATCCACCATTAAGGTATACGAATTGCTTGGTGCAGAAGTATTCTTATACTTCGATCTTGAGATGTTCCCGATGACTGCAAGAGTTGATTCCAGAACAACCGCAAGACCGGGCGACACCATTAAGTTTGCACTCGATGTTGAGAAGATTCACGTATTCGATAAAGAAACCGAAATGGTAATCACCAACTAGTAACAGGAATCGGATGATTCCGGCAGTATTTTCGAACAAAATATGATATGATAAGGGTGTATGCGGATATGCATACACCCTTTTTATGCATAAGGCTGCGTGCAATTTTCCCGGCCCGGTTTGCAACTTAAATTAAGGATACGGATTCATGAAGCTTAACACACGACTCATAGTTATATTCTTTGCCATTATCGTTCTGCCTTTTGTTCTGGCGGGGCTTACATATCTTGTCATCTGCGGGTCCATCGCCTGGAATTTAAAGCAGGCGTACGGAGTCAAAAAAGTACCGATTTCCGCTGCTCTCAATCCGACGGAACTGTATTCCACCGTTACGGAAGAATATATGGAACTTCTGCGTGAAAAACTGGAGAAGGATACGGATTACATTAAGAATACGGAAGAACTGACCGCCCTGGATGAAGAACTGGGACGTATTTCTTCCTTCCTTGTGGTAACCAAGGGAGAGGAGATTTATTATATCGGTGCCGACAAAGCGGACGATCCGGTTCTCGGGGTGTTGTCGCATGATGTATTTTACCCGGAAGGACAGGGCGCAAGCTTATATTACAATGACATCAAGAGAGTGGTTAAACAGGTGGATTATTCGACATCCGACGGACAGACGGGAACCATTTATTTTGTAACCATGGTCGGAATGATGGTTTCGGAAGTCACGGGTCCCGGCGTAATTATCTCCATCATTATCGTGCTGATTCTGACAGGTGTTTTACTGACTTCTTGGTTAAATCAGGGCATCATAAAACCCATGCTTTCCCTAAAAAGCGCGATGACGAGAATCGAAGAGGGAGATCTGGATACCCCGGCGACAACCCTGGAAAAGGGAGAGGTCGGAGAACTCTTCGAAGGATACGAACAGATGCGTAAGCGCCTGAAGGAATCCGAAGAGGAAAAAACCAAAACCGAAGCCGCCAACCGGGAACTTGTCAGCAATATTTCGCATGATTTAAAGACGCCGATTACATC
This sequence comes from uncultured Lachnospiraceae bacterium, assembly GCA_902803015.1. Taxonomy (GTDB): domain Bacteria; phylum Bacillota; class Clostridia; order Lachnospirales; family Lachnospiraceae; genus UBA3766. Next base: position 1,243 of record CADCOL010000140.1, read on the forward strand.
CATCAAAGGGTATGTGGAAGGAATCCAGGACGGAGTTGCGGATTCCCCCGAAAAAATGGAAAAATACATCAAAACGATATATAATAAAGCTTGTGATATGGACTTTTTGATTGACGAGCTCACGATGTATTCCAAGATCGATGCCAATCAGATTCCGTATCAGTTCCACCGCATGAATGTCTGCGATTACTTCTCGGATTGCGCGGAAGAAGTCGGACTGGATTTGGAAAACAAGGGAATTCTCTTTGATTATCAAACCGAATGCAGGCCGGAAACGGAGATGAATGCGGACCCGGAACAGTTAAAGAGGGTAATTAACAATATTATCAATAACTCCGTAAAGTATCGCAGGGATACGGAAAGCCGTATCGCACTCAGGGTTTCGGAACGCGACAATGCCGAGATTCTTGTGGAGATTGAGGATAACGGCAAGGGCGTTTCCGAGAAGGATTTGAAAAAAATCTTTGACCGGCTTTACCGCACGGATGCCTCAAGAAATTCCAAGCAGGGAGGCAGCGGAATCGGACTCTCCATTGCCAAAAAGGTGGTGGAAGACCATGGCGGCAGCATCTGGGCCGGAGGAGAAGAAGGAAAGGGAATGACCTTAAGCTTTACCATTCCGATTTACGAAGATAAAAAACCGGAAGAAGAGATTCCGGCAGAGGATTCCTCCAATCCGATTGTCAAGATTGAGAAAATGGTCGGCAAAACCGTTGAGAGTGCGGTTGCCGGCGTAAAGACCGGTGTAAAGACCGGCGTTGCGGGTGTGAAGACCGGCGTGGAAAAGACGGTGGCCGAAATCGAGAAAAAGACCAAACGCGACGGGGCGACCAAAGAAGAGAAAGATAACATCGAGAAAGATGAATAAGGGGTACAGGGTATGAGTAAGATTCTGATTATTGAAGACGAGCAGTCCATTGCCGAACTGGAGAAGGATTATCTGGAAATGAATGGTTTCGAAATCCTTGTCTGCAATGACGGACTTTCCGGGGAAGAAACCGCGCTTCGCGAAGATATCGATTTAATCGTTCTGGATTTGATGCTTCCGGAAGTCGACGGATATGAAGTTTGCCGCAAAGTCCGTGAGGTGAAGGATATTCCGATTATCATGGTCAGCGCAAAGAAAGAAGATCTGGATAAAATCTACGGACTCGGTATGGGCGCGGATGACTACATGACCAAACCGTTTTCGCCCAGCGAACTGGTAGCCAGAGTCAAAGCCCACATGGCAAGGTATTCGAGACTGGTTGCCGCAAAGAAGAGTGACAACAATGATGTTCTTGAAATCAAATCCCTTCGCATTGACAAGACCTCCCGTCGCGTTTTTATCGGCGGAGTGGAGAAACAGTTTACCACGAAGGAGTTTGATCTTCTGCTCTTCCTGGCACAGAACCCCGATAAGGTGTTCACTAAACAGGAGCTCTTTAAGGAAATCTGGGGAATGGAATCCGTCGGAGACATTACGACCGTAACGGTACACATTAAGAAAATCCGTGAAAAAATGGAAGACGATCCTTCCACCCCGCGCTTTATCGAAACCATCTGGGGCGTCGGATACCGTTTTAAAATGTAGGATTATGTATGAGGATGCCGAATATGAACTCCAATCTGATTCAGTATGAAGACGATGACATTCTCGTGGTATTAAAACCTGCCGGACTTGCCGTGGAAACCAAAAAGGTCAGCGAAGAAGACTTAAGAAGCCTCCTTCGGAAGCATTGCGCCGGACAGGAAGGAAAAACAACGCAGTTTGCGCCGGCCCCCGTTAACCGGTTGGACCAACCGGTACAGGGGCTGGTTTTATTTGCAAAGAATAAGGAAGCGGCCGGTGCTTTAAGCCGGCAGATGCAGGGCGGCGATTTTACCAAGATTTACGAAGCCTGCATTTACGGAAGCATGGAGGAAAAGAAGGGCCGGCTTCATTCGTATCTTTATAAGGATGCGAAAACGAATACTTCCAAAGCGGTTTCGAAAAACGACCCCGAATTTGCCAAAGCGAAGGAAGCAATTCTGGATTATGAGGAAATCGCGCCGGGGATTCTCAGAATCCGATTGCAAACCGGCAGGCATCATCAGATTCGCGTACAGCTTTCGGAAACCGGGCACCCGATTCTCGGAGACTATAAATACGGAACGGAAGAGTCCGTAAAAATGACGAAGGAAAAGCAAATTGAGCGGCTTATGCTTACGGCCGTCGAACTGAGCTTTACGCATCCGGTTACAAAGAAACAAATGACATTTCGTTGTGAAGAATAAAAATAGCGGAGGGAATTATGGCAAGTGAAATCAGAGATTTATCATTGGCAGAAAGCGGCGAGCGTAAAATCGAATGGGTAAAACGTAATTGCGATTTGCTCCGTACCTTAAAGGAAGAGTTTGAGGTAACCAAGCCCTTTGCGGGCAAAAAGATAGCGTTAAGCGTTCATCTGGAAGCAAAAACCGCATTCCTGTGCCTGACCATGGCAGCAGGCGGTGCCGAGATGTACGTGACCGGATCCAACCCGTTGTCCACGCAGGATGACGTTGCGGCGGCACTCGTAAAAGCAGGTCTTGAGGTGCATGCATGGTACGGTGCGACCGAAGAGGAATACAATCATCATATTGAAGAAGTTTTAAAAATCGGTCCCAATATCATCATTGATGACGGCGGAGATTTGGTTCATATGATGCATACGAAATATCGGGACCTGATTCCGAATGTAATCGGAGGATGCGAGGAAACCACGACGGGAATCCTTCGTCTCGAGGCGATGGAACGCGACGGCAGTCTGATGTTCCCGATGGTAAAAGTAAACAATGCGGACTGCAAGCATTTCTTCGATAACCGCTACGGCACGGGCCAGTCGGTCTGGGACGGCATTAACCGTACGACGAACCTGATTGTGGCGGGTAAAATCGTTGTAGTTGCAGGTTACGGCTGGTGCGGAAAAGGAACCGCCATGCGTGCAAAAGGTCTTGGAGCAAGAGTTGTGGTTACCGAAGTGGATCCCGTAAAAGCCATTGAGGCGGTTATGGACGGATTCGATGTAATGCCCATGAAGGAAGCGGCAAAGATCGGAGACTTCTTTGTAACGGTAACCGGATGCAACAAGGTAATCGACGAAGAAGATTTTGCGGTTATGAAGGACGGCGCGGTACTTTGCAATGCCGGACATTTTGACTGTGAAGTGGATGTGGCTTATTTAAAGAAGGTTGCAACCGAAACAGCGGAAATGCGTAAGAACATTATGGGATATCATCTCCCCACCGGACAATGGGTATACGTGCTTGCGGAAGGTCGGCTTGTAAACCTGGCAGCAGGCGACGGACATCCTGCGGAAATCATGGACATGAGCTTTGCAATTCAGGCATTGTCCGCTAAATATCTGGTGGAAAACGAAGGTAAGATTAACGGAATACTTCTGGACGTTCCGAAGGAAGTGGACAGGGAAGTTGCGCTTCGCAAACTTCGTTTCCTCGGAAAGGAAATCGATACCCTGACCGAGGAGCAGATAAAGTACTTATCCAGCGCGGAAGTATAAGGTTTTGATTGGCCGATTTGATTGACAAGCCCGATTTTACTGTGATAGTATTGTAATGCTTTATCAAAGCAAAGTATGTTTTACGCGGAGATTTCCGCGAAGGAGGAAAAAATGAAAAAGTTATTGGCAATGGGATTGTCCGTTCTTATGGTAGCTGCATTGCTTTGCGGATGTACCGGAAAGAAAGAGGGCGGCAGAGTATTTAAGCAAGGTTTTGACCTGGATTATCCCCCCTATTCCTACATCGACGATAACGGCGAAGTAGGCGGATTCGATGTAGAGCTTTGCAAGGCTTTATGCGAGTACAAGGGATGGACTTATGAAGCAGTTCCTTTTAACTGGGATGCAAAAGATGCGGAATTAAACGCAGGAAACTGCGACTGCATCTGGTCCGGATTTACCAAGAACGGTCGTGAAGACGAGTATGCATGGAGTATCTGCTACTCCGACAATACCCAGATGATTATGGTTCCCGATGATTCCGACATCAAGTCTTTGGCAGATCTTGCAGGCAAGAGAGTCGGTGTCCAGACCGCAACAAGTGCGTATGATTTACTTCAGGATAAGGAAGAAGGTCAGGGAGAACTTCGCGAAACCTTTGAAAAACTGGAAGTATATGATACTTACACCATCGCATTCAACGATTTGCAGGCAGGCGGTATCGATGCCATCGCAATCGACGTTACCAGCGGTAACTTCTTAATGAGCGGAACCGAAGGTTATCATTTCCTTGACGAAGCATTGGGAAGCGAGCAGTATGGAATCGGCTTCCGTAAGGATGATACCGAACTTCGCGATGAAGTAAACGAAGCACTTCAGGCATTGGTTGATAACGGAACCTACGACGAAATCGGCAAGAAATATCCGGAAATCTATGAATTCCTTTGCCTTAAGCCCTCTTCCGAAGAATAATCGGAAGAATCGATTCGTTCACAATGAGTCACACATCGAGTAGGGGAGAAATCTCCTACTCGATTTCTCACTATACAGGATAATTCTTCAGAGGAAACAAAAATGACTTTTGCGACAATGCTACAGACCATGGGAAGCGGAATGTTAAAAACGATTCTGCTCTTTGTCCTGACCTTACTGGGATCCATTCCGCTCGGAATGATCGTGGTCTTTTTAAAGAAGTCCAAATTTAAGCCGATTGCGTGGCTTACGGACATTTATATTGCCATCATGAGAGGAACTCCCCTGATGCTTCAGCTTTTGGTATGGTATTTCGGACCGTATTACATTTTCGGCTGGAGTATCCGCGGATATAAATTTCCGGCGCTTTTAATCGGTTTTATCATGAATTATGCCGCATATTTTGCGGAGATTTACCGAAGCGGAATCGACTCGATGCCCGTTGGACAGTATGAAGCGGCGGAGATTCTCGGATACGGTAAAATCCAGACCTTCTTCCGTATTATTTTGCCGCAGGTAATCAAAAGGATTCTTCCCTCGGTTACCAATGAAGTCATTACCCTGGTAAAGGATACTTCCCTTGCCTCGGCACTTGCTTATGCGGAAGTATTCTCTTTGGCAAAGCAGATTTCCGCATCCCAGACATCGTTCCTGCCGTTCATCGTTGCAGGTGTCTTCTATTTCGTGGCAAACTACGTTGTGGCATGGATTATGAAGGGAATCGAAAAATCCATGCAGTACTATAAATAATCGTTGCCGGAGGAATCGTTCATGGCAGAGCAGAATTTGGAAAATCAGGAAAACCTCGGAAAAGAAGTTCTTCGAATGACGAACATTCATAAATGCTTTGATACGCTGGTTGTTTTGCAGGATATCAATTTAACCGTACATCACGGAGAGGTGGTAAGTATTATCGGACCCTCCGGAAGCGGCAAATCCACGTTGCTTCGGTGTGCCACTTTTTTGGAGCGCATTGACGGCGGAGAGATTGAGTATCTTTCCAAAACCGCAGCGAAAACCGAGAACAACGGGAAAGTGTCATATGCAAACAAGCAGGAGATGAAGGAGATTAAGAAGTATTTCGGACTGGTATTCCAGCAGTTCAATCTTTTCCCTCATCAGTCCGTTCTTCAGAATGTAATGGGCGCACCCGTGCATGTATTGAAAAGAGATAAAAAGGAAGTGGAAGAGGAAGCCCGCATTTTACTTCAGAAGATGGGGCTTGCCGATAAGGCGGATGCATATCCGTGTAATCTGTCCGGCGGCCAGCAGCAGCGTGTGGCCATTGCAAGAGCGCTTGCAATGAAGCCGGAAGTCCTGTTCTTTGACGAACCGACTTCTGCACTGGATCCGGAGCTTACCATAGAAGTTCTGAAGATTATCCGTCAGCTGGCGGAGGAAAAAATGACCATGGTAATCGTTACACATGAAATGTCCTTCGCAAGAGCGGTCAGCAACCGTGTCATTTTCATGGACGGCGGAGTTATCGTGGAAGAGGGCGATCCGGAAGATGTATTCGGAGACCCGCAGCAGGAAAGAACGAAGCAGTTCTTAAAAAGTTATAAAGATTAATTCGGGAAGAAAGCATGGAAGTAAAATACGTCCTGATGAATCCGACCGGAAACCGAACCGTATTGGTGGAAACTCCGGTAAAGAAAAGTCAGTATCCGCAAATTGCAGAATGTTTGATGAAAGCAGAACCCACAGCCGAGCAGGTGGGTTTTGTTGACTTTACGGATGCATCCTGCGTGAAACTTCATATGGCTGGCGGAGAGTTCTGCGGAAACGCAACCCTGTCGGCAGCGGCCCTGTCCGTAAAACGGGGGATTTGCGAAAGTCCCGTAAGAATCAGAGTCTCCGGCGCAAAGAGTGGATTAAGCGTTGAATTAAAAAACACCAATGCAGATACCGTCAAAGGACTTGTAAAAATGCCCGCTCCCTTGGAAATCCGACAGGTGGGTGTGAATCTGGCCGGGAAAGAGTATTTTCTTCCGGCAGTGATTTTTGAAGGAATCACGCATCTGATTCTAAGCGGAATCGGGATTGCAAAAAAGCAGGCGGAAAAATATGCAAAGCAGTGGAGCGAAGAGTTAAATGCACCCTGTCTCGGACTGATGTTTTATGATTCGGCGAAGAATAAGTTAAAGCCGCTTGTGTATGTTCGTAAGCCGGAAACACTCTTTTGGGAGCATTCCTGCGGAAGCGGTTCGGTGGCGGTTGCCGCATATCTTAATCACGCCGGAATCAAAAAGGACGCTTATGATTTCGCGGAACCCGGAGGAAGAATCCGCGTATTGAAAAAAGGAAAGAGCTTTTATCTCGAAGGAAGCACGAAAGTCGAGAAAGAGGGCATTTGTGAGATGGAAGCCGGAAAAGCGGGCGGAAAGAAAACTTCCAAAACCGCCGGGAGCAGTTCTTACGATAAGCGCATGGAAATCATCCGCGCCTTTGAGAAGGAGTACGGAACGGATTATACCTGCTATCTCCATCATGAGAATGCATGGCAGCTCCTCTTTGCGACCATCATGAGCGCACAGTGTACCGACGAGCGCGTCAATATGGTCACAAAGGATTTATATGTAAAATATCCCGACCTTCAATCCTTTGCCGATGCGGATTTAAAGGAGCTTGAAAAGGATATCCACTCGACGGGCTTTTATCACAACAAAGCAAAGAACATTATCGCATGTGCGAAGAAACTCATAGAAGATTATAACGGAGAAGTACCGTCGGATCTTGAAAGCCTGACCGCCCTTCCCGGAGTCGGAAGAAAAACCGCAAACGTGATCCGTGGCAATATTTATCATATTGACAGCATTGTTGTGGATACGCATGTTAAGAGAATCAGCAGAAAACTGGGATTTACCGAAGAGGAAGACCCGGTCAGAATAGAATTTGATTTGATGGAGAAAGTTCCGAAAGAGTACTGGATTTTAATCAATATTCATTTTATCCGTTTGGGAAGAACCGTATGTAAGGCACCGACTCCGCGTTGCGGGGAGTGTTTCTTAAAGGATTTGTGCCCGTCGTATAAAGGATAGAGAATGCGGACTTCTTGCCAAAAATACAAGAATCATCTATAATTCGAGTTGTGTGCAGATATGCCAAAACAGAAGGGAAACAGCACCATGATTAATTTTCACAATAAAAAAGCAAAACAGATTCTTGCCATCATCATCATTGTGGCGCTTGTCATTGCAATGGTGATTCCTACGATTTCTTATTTTGCAAGGTAAGAAAATGGAACGCGGAATCGTGATGGCCGGTTATGCCGGAAATGCGGGTGCGGCAAAATTGATTGCCGAAAACGAGGTTGCTTTGAAGAACCGTTTTCCGGGATTCTTTGTCGATACCGTCGGGACATTTGCAAAAGATGCCTATGATGAAGCGGCAGAAGATTTCCTGCGGGAAAAGGAAAACATTTACCGGGTTGCGGAATGCGTAAAAGTATCCGACGGCGGGGTTTTTGCGGCTCTCTGGGAAATGGGAGAATCCGAACGAATCGGATTTGCCGTGGAGTTAAAACAGATTCCCGTGCGGCAGGAGACCATTGAAATCTGCAATTTTCTGGACATCGATCCGTACAGATTGTATGCAAAGGGATGTATACTGATTCTCGCCGAATACGCGGAAAGGCTTGCCGGCGATTTGGAAAAAGCGGGCATTCCGGCGGCGGTAATCGGAAGGGAGCATTCCGAAAAGAAACGTGTGGTTTATTACGATGATGAAGAAAGATTCCTGGAACCCAGAAAGGGAGATTCCATTTTGGAAACGAATCGAAACTGACCGGACAGAAGAGGGGAAAGAATATGAGAGAGAAGATTCTTACAGTCATTGAGAAGAACAGTAAAATCGATTTGAAGGAACTTGCCATTATTCTCGGAGAAGACGAGATTGAAGTTGCAAACGAAATTCAGGCCATGGAAGAGGACGGCACGATCTGCGGCTATCATACTTTAATTGACTGGGACAAAACTTCCATTGAAAAAGTAAGTGCATTAATTGAAGTTCGAGTAACCCCGCAAAGAGGTCAGGGCTTCGATACCATAGCCGAGCGCATCTATAAGTACCCCGAGGTAAACAGCGTGTATTTAATGTCCGGCGGATACGATCTTTTGGTAACACTGGAAGGCAAAACACTTAAGGAAGTGTCTTCCTTCGTTACGAATAAGCTTTCCACGCTTGATACGGTGTTAAGCACCACCACGCATTTTATCCTTAAAAAATACAAGGATCACGGAACCATTATGGCGAAGAAATACGAAGATACCAGACTGAAAATGACGCCGTAAATCCTTTAGTCAGAAGAGAACATTTATGAGAAACCCGTTAAGCGATAAAATTACAGAAGTAAAACCGTCCGGAATCCGGAAGTTCTTCGACATCGTAAGTGAAATGAAAGATGCCATTTCTCTCGGTGTGGGCGAACCGGATTTTGATACCCCCTGGCATATCCGCGAAGAGGGTATTTATGCGTTGGAAAAGGGCAGAACTTTTTATACCTCCAATGCAGGTTTGAAGGAATTAAGAGAAGAAATTCAGAATTACATCGAAAGAAAACAGGGGGTTCATTACGACCCGTTGAAAGAAATCATGGTAACCGTCGGCGGCTCCGAAGCAATTGATGTGGCGCTTCGCTGCATGCTGAATCCGGGAGACGAAGTCATCATTCCGGAACCCTGCTATGTTTCGTATGTTCCCTGTACGAAAATGGCGGACGGTGTTCCCGTGATTATCAATTTAAAGAATGAGAACCGCTTCCGTTTAACTCCGGAAGAATTACTGGATGCCATCACGGAGAAGACGAAAATCCTGATTCTGGCATTCCCGAACAATCCGACCGGAGCCGTTATGGAAAAAGAGGATCTGGAAAAGATTGCTAAAATCGTCATCGAGAAAGACCTCTATGTCATTTCGGATGAGATTTATTCGGAACTTTCCTATACGGGAGATCATGTATCCATCGCATCCATTCCGGGCATGCGGGAGAGAACGATTATGATTAACGGTTTCTCCAAAGCGTTTGCGATGACCGGTTGGAGACTGGGATATGCATGCGGTCCGGAAACGATTTTAAAACAGATGATTAAGCTTCACCAGTTTGCGATTATGTGCGCACCCACGACCAGCCAGTATGCTGCAGTGGAGGCACTGAAAAACGGCGAAGAAGACGTAGATATGATGCGTGAGGCATATAACCAGCGCCGCAGATATCTTCTGCATGCGTTCAAAGAAATGGGACTTCCCTGTTTCGAACCGGGCGGCGCATTCTATGTGTTCCCCTGCATCAAAGAGTTCGGTATGACCAGCGAGGAATTCGCTTTGAAGTTTTTGGAAGAAGAGAAGGTTGCGGTAGTTCCCGGTACGGCATTCGGAGACTGCGGCGAGGGATTCCTTCGAATCTCCTATGCGTATTCGCTGGAAGACTTAAAAGTGGCAATCGACAGACTTGCACGATTTGTGGGAAATTTAAGAAAAGAATCATAAAAGGATGAATCGATGAACATTGTACTTCATCAACCGGGAATTGCACTGAATACGGGAAATATCGGAAGGACCTGCGTGGCAACGGGCAGCGTCCTTCATTTAATTGAGCCGTTCGGATTTCGTCTCGACGAAAAAGAAATCAAAAGAGCGGGAATGGATTACTGGGAAAAACTCGATGTGCGCAGATACATAAACTTCGAAGATTTTTTAGAGAAAAATCCGGACAGTCTGCGTCAGGGCATATACCAAACCGGCGCCGGAACGGCCGGACCGAGACTCTTTATGGCGACTACGAAGGCACATTTTAACTACTGCGATGTTTCCTTCGGGCAGGACGATTATATTATGTTCGGAAACGAATCGAGGGGAATTCCAGAGGAAATCCTCGTGGAATATGAAAAGACCTGCATCCGCATTCCCATGAAGGATGAGATCAGGTCCCTAAATCTTGCCAATTCGGTTGCCATTGTTCTTTATGAAGCACTCCGGCAGAATGATTTTGCAAACATGCAGCTGAACGGGGAACTCCACAGGTTAAACTGGAAAGAATAGTTTATTCTTCGGATTCCGCTTCCACTTCGACATTATCGTCGTCTTCAACCGGTAAGGAGAAGGTAAACTCGGTTCCTTCGCCTTCGGTACTGGTTACATTAATATTCTCATTATGGGCACGGATGATTTCACGGGCAATGGAGAGCCCGAGTCCCGTGCCTTTTTTGTCTTTTCCTCTTGAAGAATCGCTTTTGTAGAAGCGATCGAAAACCTGTCCGATGCTTTCCTTGGGAATACCGATTCCGAAGTCCTTGACGCTGACAAAGACTTTACGGTGCTTCTCCGTGGTGGAGATGCGAATCTCGGAATCGCGGTTGGAAAACTTGATGGCATTGTCCAGAAGGTTATAAAGCACCTGCTGGATTTTACCCATATCGGCTTTCACATAAAGTGTTTCGCCGGTAAGGATTAAATTCAAAGTAATCTTTTTTTCGCGGCAGCTGCCCTCGAAGGTGGCTGCCGTTTTGCGAATGACATCGTTGATATCGAAAACGGTAAAGTCCAGCATCAGTCCTTCGGTATTTAAATTGTTTAGCGTCAGAAGGTTATTGGTAAGCTTAATCAGACGTTCGGATTCATTTACGAGGATGGCCAGATATTTTTCATGCATTTCGGGGGGAATGGTTCCGTCGAGCATGGCTTCGGAATATCCCTTAATGGAAGTCAAAGGAGAGCGGAAGTCGTGGGAAACATTGGCCACCAGCTTTTTCTGGGTGTCCTCGACTTTGGAAAGCTCGCTTGCCATATAGGTTAAGGTTGCGGCAAGGTAACCCATTTCGTCGTTGGAATCCACGGAAAACTGATAGTGAAGATTTCCTTCCGCATATTGCTCCGTGGCGGTCGTGATTTTGCGAAGCGGTTTATAAACCACTTCGTTAAAGAAGATTAAAATAATCAGCGAAAGAAGCAGAATAATTCCGAGCAGAATGTAAGAAATGTTGGTAATGGACTCGATAAATTTATGCAGCTCCGACATGGGTTTGTGAATGAAAACATATCCCTGCACCTTGTAACCGTCGGTGATGGGGGCGTAAACACTTAGATAATCCTCTTCAAAGAAGTGGAAAAAATCTCCGGTGGAGTAATACTTTCCCGCAAAGAGAGTGGAATCAAACCCTTCCACAACCGGCGGGTTGGCAACTTCAATCGGTTCCGTGGAATCTAAAACAATCAGACCGGAAGGGTTGATAATCCAGATTTCCGCGGATAAGTAATCATCGAGAAAATCGAGCTGCTGCATTACCGTATCCAGAGCGGCACGGTTAGTGTAAAGGTCGGAGGCATAGGTCGTCGCAATGCGGCTTGCCTCTTTGTAGAGGGAATCCGCTTCGTGCTGTACCACCTGGTTTCGGACCATCGTGGAACCGAATGTTGCAACCATGAAGATTCCGAAGAACGCAAAAATCAGGTACGCCAATATGAACTTGAAATATAATGCCTTCCTCATTGCGTACGGTTTCCTCTTATGCCATTAGTGTCTTAATACCAGGAATTTATAACCGACGCCCCATACGGTATCAATGCGCCAGTCGGGGGTGTCTTTGATTTTTTCACGGATTCTTTTAATGTGTACATCCACCGTTCTGGTATCTCCGGTGTAGTCGTAACCCCAGATCTGATTCAGAAGCTGCTCTCTGGTAAATACCTGTCCGGGAGAGGACGCCAGGAAGAACAAAAGCTCGAGCTCCTTGGGCGGCATGTCCACGGAGGCTCCTTTATAAAGAACGGAGTAGTTGCTTAAGGAAACAACAAGACCCGGATATTCCACGGTGCGATCGCCTTTTTCTTCCTGTACGGCAGGGGCGGCAGTGGGTTTGTAACGGCGGAGAACCGCTTTGACACGGGCTACCAGTTCCTTGGAATCAAAAGGTTTTTGCATATAATCGTCGGCACCCATTTCCAGCCCGAGAACTTTATCAAAAATCTCGCCCTTTGCGGAAAGCATGATAATCGGCGTGGAACATTTGGAACGGACTTCTCTGCAGACGGTATAGCCGTCGATGCCGGGAAGCATTAAGTCCAAAAGAATCAGGTTGGGCTCAAACGCGGGAACAGCCTCCAAAGCTGCTTCGCCGTCACCGACAATCATGGTCTCGTAGCATTCCTTGGTAAGATACAGGGAAATGAGTTCCGCGATGTTGTTGTCATCGTCTACGATTAAGATTTTTTGCTTGTTCATGTTTCTCCCCTTTTCCGGTTTGGTAACCTATTTTCATTTTCTCTATTTAAAATTTACAATCGTTACGCCGGCGTCTCCTTCGCCGTATTCTCCGAGGTGAAAACTGTCCACATAGGAAAGCTTTTTTAAGTGCCTTGCCACGGCATCGCGTAAAACACCGGTTCCTTTTCCGTGTACCACGCGTACACTGTGCAGATGGGATAAATATGCATCGTCCAGATACTTGTCCAGATTGGCGATGGCTTCATCGGCAGTCTGGCCGAGCAGGTTGATCTCCGGCGAAATGTTTGCGGCTTTCGAGAAGGAGCCGGAATAATTGCCGCCTTTTTTGTTTTTGACGGGGGCCGGTTCATCTTTCGGGGCCTTGGCATAGCAAACATCTTTCACATTGGTCTTTACCTGCATCATACCACAGGTTAGGAAGAAATTCCCCTTTGCATCGGGAAGTGATTTGACATATCCGCAAAGCTGCATGGAAAGGATTTCCAGATAGTCGCCCTTTTTGATTTCGTCCGGCTTGGGAATTCTGCGAGTTTCTTCTTTCTTTACTTTCGGAGCAAGGTCTTTTTTCCGGTCGTTGATTTTACCGCGAAGCTTGGCGCGGGTCTGTTCCATGGACTGGATGTCCGTACCTTTATGGTAGGAACGGATTGCCTCGTCTGCGGTTTCTTTCGCATCTTCGAGAATTTCTTTTGCTTCTTCGTTTGCCCTCCTTATGATGCCCTCGCGACGCTCTTCCAAAGCGGCATTTTTTTCATCCAGGCGGCTTTGCATGGCGTTGATTTCCGAAAGACGGGTTTCAATGGAAAGCTCTTTTTCCTCGAGTTCTTTTTTCAGGCTGCCCAGATTCGCAATGACGTCTTCGAAATTCTCACGGCTTTCCGTAATCTCCGTTTTCGCGTCATCGATAATCTCCTTCGGCAGGCCGAGTTTTGAGGAAATGGCGAATGCGTTGCTCTTACCCGGGATTCCGATTAACAACCGGTATGTGGGCGAAAGACTTTCCACGTCGAACTCGCAGCTTGCATTTTTCGTAAGCGGAGCAGCGGAGGCAAAAATCTTTAACTCGCTGTAATGCGTGGTGGCCATGGTCAATGCCCCGCGGTCCCTTAAGGAGCGGAGGATGGCAATGGCGAGAGCGGCACCTTCCGAAGGATCGGTACCTGCACAGAGTTCATCAAACAGGCATAAGCAGTTTTCGTCCGCGGATTTCAGAATCGATATGATATTGGTCATATGTGCGGAGAAAGTACTCAGGGACTGTTCAATACTCTGCTCGTCTCCGATATCCGCATAAATTTCCCGGAATACAGTCAGCTTTGATGTGGACAGCGCGGGGATATGAAGTCCGGCCTGGCCCATGGCACATAAAAGGCCGGTCGTTTTTAACGAAACGGTCTTTCCGCCGGTATTCGGTCCGGTGACTACCAAAAGCAGGTACTCGTCTCCGAGTCTGATATCTATGGGTACTACTTTTTTTGCATCGATAAAAGGATGTCGCGCTTTCCGGATCTCGAGAATGCGTTCTTTGCAGTATTCGGGTTTGGCGGCATTCATAAGAAGTGCCAGATTTGCTTTGGCAAAGATAAAATCAAGCTCCGAAAGCACCTTGCAGTCGGCACTCAGTTCCGTGATGTATTCTCCGGCAAGGCCGCTTAACGAAATCAGGATTTTCTCGATTTCTTCTTTCTCTGCGCTTTCGAGTTCGGAAAGTTTGTTATTGTATTCCACAATCTGGGCCGGTTCGATGAAGAAGGTGGAGCCGGCTTTGGACTGGTCATGTATCATGCCGTGGACGGCATTTTTATATTCCGCTTTGACAGGTAGACAATAGCGGTTGTTACGCATGGTAATAACGGCATCCTGCAAATAGGTGCGCAGAGATGTGTTTACCATATGCGTCAGTTCGCTGTGAATGCGTTCGGAATAGTTCAGTTTCTGCCGGCGGATGTTTTTCAGTTCCGCGCTGGCATCGTCCGCAACTTCTTCTTCGCTTATGAGGCATCTGCGAATCTCACGTGATAATTCTCTCAGCGGATGCAGTGCTTCAAAAAGGGAGGTGAGGGAATCGTCCGGATCTTCCGGATGTTCCTTTTCGCCGAATTTCCGGACACGCTCGGCACATTCGCAAACACCGGCAATGTGCAAAAGCTCCGCGATGGAAAGGCAGGATGAGAGAGACAGGGCATTCAGGGAAAAAGAAAGGTCCCTGTTTCCCGCAAAGGAAACACGACCGAGCCGGATGCTTCTTGAAACCGCATCGGAAGTTTCGTTCTGGGCTTTTTCAATCAGGGAATACTCCGTCATGGGGAGAAGTCCGGCACAACGGTCCTTTCCGGGTGCGGAGTGTGCAAGATCGCAAAGCATTTTGATGACTTTGTCGTATTCAAGAATATGCAGGGATTTCTCGTTCATAATTCTCCTCTTTCCACTCGTTTATCATAGCATAAACAAAGGGGAATTGACAGTACAAAACACAAGGAAAATGTGGTAGGATAGTGGATACGGGAGGAAGGTAAAATGGAGAAGAAACAGGAAAATGATGATTATTCCTTCATGCAGGAACAAATCAAGAAACGTCCCATAAATAAACGGAAACTGATTAAAAGAGCTTTTACGACGGGCGCAATGGCCATTATGTTCGGTATCATTGCATCCCTGGTGTTTATTTTACTGGAACCGCTCCTTACCAAAATGGTATCTCCGAAGGAAGAGAAAGTGGCCATTTCCCTGCCGGACCCCACGCTTCCGGAAGAAACGAATGAAATCCTGCCCGAGAATATGGTGCAGGAGCAGCAGGATCTGGAGAAAAAAGAGGGCGATACCGAACCGATTGCCAGCTCCATCCAGAAATCGGAAATTGAAATCGAAGATTATCAGAAGCTTTACGGGAAGCTTGCTTCACTGGCGGAAGAGACCAAGAAAAGCATGGTCATTGTAAACGGTTCCACTTCGGAAGTGGACTGGTTTTCCAATGTGATTGAGAAGAAAAGCAGTGTATCCGGTCTTCTTGTGGCGGATAACGGCAAAGACCTTTTTATCATTTCGAATTACAGTCTGATTTCTTCTTCTACGGAATATGACATAGAATTTGGAACGGGAGAAGAGGTGGAAGGTACGCTGGTCGGTTTTGACAAGGCGACCAATATTGCGGTTTTCAGTGTTCCGCTCAGTTCCGTTTCCTCCAAAACGATAGAGCAGATTGTATATGCCAACCTGGGCAATTCCAATATCGGAAATCGTGAAGGAGATGTGGTCATTGCCATCGGCGACCCGATGGGGTACTCCGCTTCCATCGGCTACGGAATTATTACTTCCCTGTCCACCGTCGTATATACGCCGGATCATAATTATAAGCTGATTACGACGGATATCTACGGAAGCAGGAATGCGGAGGGCTTTTTAATCAATACAAAGGGACAGATTCTCGGAGTCCTGAACCAGAAATACAACAATTCCGATTTGTCCAACCAGATTTCCGCAATCGGTGTGTCGGAGCTTCGAAGAGTGGTGGAAGATATTTCCAACGGTGCGGAGAAAGCATATCTGGGCATTACCATGGTGGATATCACGGAACAGGCCATTCAGAACGGTGTGCCGGACGGTGTGTTTATCCGTAAAGTGGAAATGGATTCTCCTGCCATGGAAACGGGAATTGCACCGGGAGATATTTTAACCAGAATCGGCACGGACTTTGTGAATACCGTAAGTGCCGTTGAAGTAAACATGCGAAACCGTAAACCGGGAGACGAAGTGATTCTGACGCTTCTTCGTCAGTCCGGGGATGAATACAAAGAAATCAATGTGAAAGTGACATTGCAGGAAAAAACGGATTAGAAAGAGGTCATTACATGAAGTACATTAAGGATTTGCAGGAAGGAATGGCGGTAAGGGACATATACTACTGCAAACAAAGAAACGCGGCAGTGACAAAGAACGGAAAGGATTACTGGAATGTCATTCTGCAGGATTCCACCGGCACACTGGATGCCAAAGTCTGGGATATTGCATCCCCGTCCATCGTGGAATTTGAGGCCGGCGATTTTATCTACGTATACGGAGAAGTAACATCTTTTAACGGTGCACTTCAGATTTCCGTGAAGCAGACGAGAATCGCGCAGGAAGGGGAATACAATCCGGCGGAGTATTTTCCGGTGACGGGCAAAGATATCGACGAAATGTGGAAGCGTTTCACGGAGTATGTGGATTCCGTAAAGAATCCGTACCTGAATGCTCTTTTAAAGAAAATCTTTATTGAGGACGAGGATCTGGCGAAACGTTTTAAAAAGAATTCCGCAGCAAAGAGTATGCATCACGGATTCATCGGCGGACTTCTGGAGCATACGCTTTCCGTAACGGAGAATTGCGAATTCTTCTGCAAAAGATATCCGATTCTGAAAAGGGATTTATTAATCAGCGCGGCGCTGCTGCATGATGTGGGTAAGACCAAAGAGCTTTCGCTTTTCCCGGAGAACGATTATACCGATGAAGGAAATCTTCTCGGTCATATTGTGATCGGTTCCGAGATGGTGGAGCGTGCGGCATCACAAATCGACGGATTCCCGGAAACTCTGAAAAACGAACTGAAGCACTGTATTCTTGCACATCACGGAAAATTGGAATTCGGATCTCCGAAGGTTCCGGCGCTGGTGGAAGCACTGGCACTGAACTACGCGGACGATCTGGATGCGAAAATGGAGATGTTTACCGAACTTGCCGATAAAGTACACAATACAGACTGGCAGGGATACAATAAAATGTTTGAAACCAATATTCGCTTAACCAGAGGCGAATAACGCGAAACATCAAAGGAAGACCGAACCACGGATGAAGACGGAGAAAAACGGTTTTAAAAAGAATGATATCGTAACCGTAACGATTACGGACATGGACGAAAAAGGGCAGGGCATCGGCAAAGCTGACGGCTTTACCCTTTTTGTTAAGGATGCCGTTGTCGGGGATGTGGTCGAAACCAAGGTAATGAAAGCAAAGACGAATTATGCCTTTGCAAAGCTTATGAAGGTAATTACGCCATCGCCCGACAGAGTTTCGCCTGCCTGCCCGATGGCGAGAGCCTGCGGGGGGTGTCAGCTGCAGGAATTAAGTTACGAGGCGGAACTTAAGTTTAAGGAAAACAAGGTAAAGAACCATCTTGTCCGGATCGGGGGATTTGAAGAAGAGTTTATTGAGAGCATCAAAGAACCGATTGTCGGAATGACGCAAACGGCGGAAGACGGTCCTTACCGGTACCGTAACAAGGCACAATATCCCGTCGGAGCGGATAAGGACGGCAACCCCGTTGTCGGATTCTATGCCGGCAGAAC
>CADCOL010000141.1 GCA_902803015.1 uncultured Lachnospiraceae bacterium
GAAAAACAGCTGGAGCTCATTGAAAATGCAAGAATCTATGAGGCCGGAAGCAAAGATATCACGAATGATCTGAATACCTTGAAGAATCGTCTGGCTGCCACGCAGACAAATCAGGACGCAAACTTCGACGGAAAAACGAAAGAATTCAATACGATTTATTATTCTCATATGGCGTCCCGTCTGGGTGATTTAATCTATATGTTTGAGAATGATAAGAAAAAAATATTCGATAAAGAGCTTTTCATAAAGAAGTTTGATGAATTGCTGCATGCGGCGCGTGAATATGAAAGAACGCACAGCGGTTGGTTTTCCGGACGTTGGAGTGATGAAGGAAAGGAAAGACTTGCGGTTTCGAGAGACCTGCAAAAACTGATTCCCGAGCTGAAGGAACGTTACCTTCGTTTGCGCGAAGGATTTGCAAGCAATATGCCATGTTCGCAGCTGGGCAATTTTGCGGACAGCTCTTTCGGGCAGATTAACAGAAGCGTAAAGCAGATGGAAAAAGGTTTAAGATTTGTCCGTACGCCGGAATACTATAAGCAGAAGTATATTGAGCGCGAAATGGCGCTTGAGATTGAGAAGGCGAGAAACAGGGATCTTCCTGCCGGACCGACAAGCCGGGCAAGAAGGGAAAAAGCCAGAAATTATATACTCCATAAGTATGAGCAGGCCGCACAAAACGGCACGGCTGATTTTAAGGATTTAAAATCGATTCGCAACACTGACGCGCGGATTAACGAACTTGCCGGGAACCCGCTCTTTATCATGATGGAAGAAAACTATCATGACTATACTTATGAGAACTGGGAGAGAATCGAAACCATTACGCCGGATGACAGCATCCCTTACAGAAACGAACTGGACAGAATTCTCGAAGAATACGGTTCACTTCTTGCTTTTGCGACCGGTATGCCGAAGCTTTCGGATGATATGTCGACTCCGGAGGAACGTCAGCGCGAATTGATTTCAAGACTCAGAAATGCGGATAATAATGATCTTGCAGAAAATCTTTACAAGATTGTGACCTATCAGATGTTAAGCGGCGGAAGCGTTTACGGCGGAATTTTGCTTCAGTGCTGTAAACTAAACGAAAAAACCATCCGGAATATTGAAGGAATAATCCGTGAAAAGCTTAACACAAATACGGCGCATTATCTGTTTGACAACGAAATCCAAAATATGAGTGATGCGGAAATAGCGGATAATATCCGACGGTTTGACAGCGGAGAGATATCTAACGATCTCGCGGAAGCGTTTACGGATTCCGCTGCCGAGTTTATCAAAAAACAATATCAGAAGAAACCGCCCGTTCTTCATGAACCGGTTGTACAGGTTCCGCCTGTCGCAAACATTCCGGAAGTGCCCAATCCGGAAGAGAATAACGGGTTGAATCCCGTAGATTTCAATAAGGTCGTTAAAGTTGACGTGGATTTGGCAAAGTTTAAAAAGTCTGCGGTCGAAGATCCGGTTGCTGAGGCCCGGGAAAAACTGGCAGCCATGGGTAAGGGCAGCATGAAGGATAATGATGTATGGGCCGAGAAGGTCAACGCATTCATGGACATTTTGATTCCGAATGCAATCGAACTTCGAGGCGGCTTAAAGAAGGGCGAGACAAAGGTCACCGTAAAGGAAGAAATGTTCGGAACACACGAAAAACGTGCAAAACTTCTGGAACTTCTTGAAAAACACGACGGCAATGAACTGCTTGCGATGATTGACAACGGAAGCATTCAGAATGAGTTTGCGGTTAATAAAAATATTGCTCTCAATAAGCAGGAGAACAAACCGGAGCTGAACAAACCGGAAGGGAACCACGAGCCACCTAAACACGAAGAAATCAAGGCGCCCGGAAAGTAAATCATAAAGGCTTCTTTAAGAAAACAGTCAGATTAAGTCCGGAGAATTCCACAAGAAGCATGGAATCAGTGTTTCCAAGAACGCGGTGCAGGACGGCAAAGTACAGGACGGACCTGCAGCGGCTTAATAAAAACTTCAAAAAAAATGCACAAAAATCTACAAATTAGTCATGACTAACTTGTAGATTTTTGCTATTTACTGTGATAGAATATTGTTTACCATGTGGTATTGACAGATGCCATTGTTAAAAAAATATCAAGGAGGTTTTTGGGATGAGTTTTAAGAAAGCAAACGTACCTTTTGCCGGCACTCCCGAGCAAGAGGCAGAACTGCGGAAAGTCATCGCTGAGAACAAAGACGAGAAGGGTGCCTTGATGCCGATTATGCAGAAAGCACAGGATATCTACGGATATCTTCCC
>CADCOL010000142.1 GCA_902803015.1 uncultured Lachnospiraceae bacterium
TACGGCGCAGGACGAACTTCACAACAAGGATCTTTGGTATGAAACCGAGGTCATGAAATCCGGACGCCTCGGGGACTATTATAAAAGTGTGCAGGACGGCTTAAACGGTATACTGGCACGTCACGGTTATGAGTCTCTGGGAAAGGGCCTTTATGAGGTCAAATCCCACAGTGACGAGAATATCGTATTCTTCTGCCACCTCGGTGTATCGTTTGCAATGATCGGTTATCTGACCGGGATTGCGGCACCGGCGCTCTGGCAGGGATTTTTCGTACCGCCGACCGGCGTGATGATTCTCTCAAGCGAAGAGAGAGTGCCGGGAAAAGCGGCATTTCGTATGCAGAATTTCGGTGATACCGTGCATCTTCGTGCAGGGAAGGAACCGATTTCGCAGTCCGGATATTTCGCACCGATTTTTCAGGATTGAAAGGAGCACAGAGCATAAATCATGAATCCCGCAATGTTATTATCATTAAAGAAAAAATACGATGAATTCTCGGAGCGTCATCCGAAATTCGTGCAGTTCCTGCATACGGTCATCGGCCAGGGGGTGGGCGAAGACTGTATCATCGATGTGACGGTGACGTTTCCGGACGGCAAGACCTATCAGTCCAATATGAAGGTAACGCCGGAAGACGTGGAACTGATCAGGAGTTTTGCGAAGTAAGAGAAAAACGGGGTATAAACGGAGGGTTACAATATGAAAATTGAAGCGATGCAGTGCCCGAAATGCGGGCGGCAGCTGGATGCGAATCCCGGAGCGGAGTTCGTTACCTGTCCTGCCTGCGGAATGCAGTTACATATTGATTACAAGGGCGGTTCGGGATCATCCGACATGCGTACCGTGGTGAAAGACGGTATGACAGGTCTGCCGCTTGGCAGGTGCTTTTTACCGAACGGATGGACAATCCGCGGAACGTTCAATACCGAATGGCAGAGCATGGCCATGCCTTACAAGGTAACGATACAGGCGTTTTCGTCCGACAAAAAGATTGTCGTTGAAATCCGAAGCGGCGAGATATTTAATCAGGAAGTCATTCATTACGGACCGAAGAATCCGATGCTCGACCGCATTACCGAGCAGGTGTTCCGTCAGGCGACGGAGCCGGGCAGACCGATTTTTAAAAAGCATGATATGATGGGTAGTTTCGATTATATCAATGCGGTTGCGTTTGCCGTTTTTCAGGGACAACCCCTGCAGGGCACGATTAAGGCGCAGCTTCCGAGTATGTTCGGAAAGAATCCGCAGGTCCTTCGCAGAATCTATTCGTTCCTCTTTGATTACCGGCATGACTGGGAAATGTCTTTCTCCGCGCCTGTTTCGGAGGATTTCCTTCTTGGAATCAAGACGGAATCGGTATTCCGCAGATTTGCTTCCGGAAACCGCATTCGTCTGGTAGGAGCGGACTTCGTATGCAAGGATGTGGAACAGCGTTCCACCGGAAATGAAATGATGTACGGACTTGCGGGAATGATGGTCGGAACCGGCCATAAAGGACAGTACCGTGAGTGGGGAAGCGAATTATTGTACTTCTGCGATGCGGAAGCTTCCAGAGAACTGGAAGCAACAAAGGCATTTATGACCATCGTGGAAAGCTTTACGCTGGATGACGGATTTATTAAGAAAAGAACCGAATCTATTGACCGCGTGGAACGCAAACTCTTGATGATGCAGCAACAGGCCAATGCCGAGAATGCAAGGCTTCAGAGCCAGCTACGCGCGAATCAGGCGAGACTGCAGCAGACGCTTGCGCAGAACAGCCGTGATATGAGCAATATGATTATGGATTCCTGGAATAAGAAGATGGAGTCGGATTCCCGCATCAGCCAGAATTACCACGAGGCGATTATGGGTGTGAACACTTATGTGAGAACGGACGGCTCCACGGTGGAACACAGCGTGGTATCCGACCATGTATACGAGAACCGTTACGGAGATACCGTGGGATTCTCCGGCGGAGATCCCGGCCCGATGCCCGGATGGACGGAGCTGGAGAGGAAGGATAATTGATAAGCGGTGTGCA
>CADCOL010000143.1 GCA_902803015.1 uncultured Lachnospiraceae bacterium
CCGCCTTCGCCTTCACCCTCTTTGACTTCTTCGGTCAGAGTCGGTGTTCCCTGTGCTTCAAGCTTTGCCAACGCTTCTTTTTCAAGCTTTTCCTTAATGACAGCAAGCTCTTCCGGCGTATAGTAGGAAGAAGCCACGCGTTCATCATTTAAGTCAAATCCGGGATAGCTTGCCATTGCAAGGATGTTTCCGGTATCGCATTCCATTACGATAACACCGGTGTTGTTACTTCCCAAGCCCGGGCGTGCGCCGTCACGAAGCGATTCGTTCAGGGCGATGATTTTCTCTTCCACGATTGCCTGGATGTTCGCATCCAGTGTGGTTACAAGTGTATTTCCGTCCACCGCGGGAATGGTGGTTTTTTCCATGTTCAGATCTTCGTTCAAATATCCGAAGCGTCTTCCGTCGGTACCGTTCAGTACCGCGTTGTAATACTGCTCGAGTCCATAGGAACCTTCGTTACCGTCGTTGGTAAAACCGATAACGTCCGAAGCAAGCGCACCGTTCGGATAGGTTCTGACATACTCTTCGTCGAAAGCAACACCGTAAATGCTCGGAGCATCGGGATTTTCGCTCGCCGCTTCCACCATCTGATTGAACTTTTCGACGTCTTCGTATTCGACTTTCTTTGCAATCAGCTTGTATGTGCTGTTGGGATTTTCACGCATAAAAGCAACGAGCTCGCTCGCATTTGCTCCGAAACAGGTAGCCAATGCATCCGCCGTTGCCTGATAAAGTGCTTCATTTTTCGTGATGGAGATTTTGTATGTGATGTCTTTTGCGCTTAGCTTGACATTATAGACTTTTCTGCAGGTTGCGAGCGTCGTGCCCTTGCTGTCGAGAATCGTACCCCTCTTGTAGGGAAGCACCACACTGTCGTAGCCGGAAAGCTGGGAAAGGACTTTTTTCTCGTATTCCGCACCGCTCTTATAATTGATATAAGCGATGCGACCCACAAGAGCCAGCATCGCTGCCATTACCAGGAAGACAAAAATCAGCAGGTGTTTTTTCATTTTTTTGTCAAAAATATTACCCGTGTTCTCGCTCATTCTTCCCCTGCCTGATTCGTTTGTGTTTTTCGGGACAGCCAACTGCGTGCCGTGCGAAGGGAATATGCTCCCCCGTTTTCAGGCATGGCACGCAATTGTATGCCCATTCATTCTATTTTATCGGATATCTGCATATTGTCTTACGTAGTCATCCATGTCGCCGGTGTATACGACAATCTGTCCTTCCGCCGCATAATGCATACCGAGTTCCTCGATTGCAATCCGCTTTACTTCCGCTGCATCCACGGAGTTTACGATACGGTCATAGGTTGCGTCGTTATCGGCCTTTAAGGTTACATACTGGTTTTCCAGTCTGGATACGTTGTTTACGCTTTCTTTCAAATTCTCCTGTGCACGGATCATCATGATTGCGGACATTGCAACCGCAACGAAGGCGATGGACAAAAACAAAACGTAGGGCAGATTTAAGAACATTGCCTTCTCCTGGTTTCTGCGGACGGTAGGGTTCACCTGTTCTACCGGCTCCTCCATGCGAAGTCTGTACTCATGATACTGCTCTGCGGTATTTCCGTAATTGTATTGATTTCTTGTTCTTGCCATATGGCGCCTCTCTTTCGTTGCATATTTCGCAACTCCGACCCGTTGTCGTTATGTTTCTTCGCTATTCCTTACAAAAACCCTTAGTTTCGCCGACTTTGCTCTGGGATTCTCTTCCATCTCTTCTTCGCTCGGAAGAATCGGCTTTCTGGTCAAAACCTCGCCGAGCGGCTTTCTTCCGCATGTGCACACCGGAAAACTCGGCGGGCAGATGCAGGGGTTCTGTGCTTCTTTGAATTTATTCTTTACAATCCGGTCTTCCAGCGAATGGAAGGTGATGATTGCAAGTCTTCCGTCCGGTTTCAGAAGCGAAATCATGTCGTCCAGCGTATCTTTCAGGACATTCAGTTCGTCGTTGCACTCAATCCGGAGTGCCTGGAAAGTCTGCTTCGAAGGGTGACCTTTGCCGGCTCTCATTTTAGCCGGAATGCTTTCCTTGATGATTTCGTTTAATTCAAATGTCGTCTCAATCGGCTTCTCGGCACGTCTCCCGGCGATATGCTTAACGATATTGCCTGCAAACTGCTCTTCGCCGTATTCCTTGATGACTCTGAATAATTCTTTTTCCGGATAGTTGTTTACGATTTCATATGCGGTCAGGCTCTGTCTTTGATCCATTCGCATATCCAGTCTTGCGTCGCTTCGATAGGAGAATCCTCTCTCCCCTTCATCGAACTGGTAGGAAGAAACGCCAAGGTCGAGTAAAATACCGTCCACCTTTTCGATTCCCAGGTCCGCAAGTACCTGCTTCATGTTGCGGTAATTGTCACGGACAATCGTAACAATGCCTTTGTCGGAGAAGGTTTGCAACCGTTCTCCCGCGGCTTTGATTGCCGCTTCGTCCTGATCGATTCCGATCAGCTTTCCGTTTTCAGAAAGGCGACTTGCTATTTCGAAGGAATGACCTCCCCCGCCAAGGGTTCCGTCCGCATAAAATCCGTCCGCCTTAATATTCAGGCTTTCAATCACTTCATTCAAAAGGATGGATTTATGTGCAAATTCCATTGTTCTCCGATAGGTACCGGGCCCTGAAGGAGGATGGAATCCGCAGGACCCGGTACCGGCTAATTAACAAATCAACTGGTGCCGACACCGTTAATGTTTATAAAATTCCAAGGCCGTCCAGACTCTCGGCCAATGCATCGATATCAACATTCTCACCGGCTGTATCGTAAGATTCTTTTGCCCAGAATTCTACGTGGTTTCCCATGCCAATCATTACGGCATCCTTGATTACACCGGCATATTCTCTTAAATAACCCGGAAGAAGGATTCTTCCCTGGGCATCCATATCCACTTCCGCCGCGCCGCCGAGCATGAATCTCGCGAATTTTCTTCCGTCGCGGTTGGTAAGAGGAATTGCGGAGAGTTTCTCTTCGATCTTCTCCCATTCTTCGGCAGGATAAAAATAGAGACACTTATCAATTCCCTTCGTAATTACAAATGTGTTACCAAGCCCACATCTGAATTTCGTAGGAATTATAAGCCTTCCCTTCGGGTCGATTGTGTGGTTGTATTCCGACATAAACTTCATTTTGGAATCATTTTCCTCCACTTTTCGCCATGGTTCATCCACTTTCCGCCATCTACGCTCCATTTTATACGAAGATTTTGTATAAATCAAGGCTTTTAAGGGAAAAAAGAGTGTTAAATAATTAACACTTCCGGTGTTTTTAACGCTGCCCCATGGCAAATATCCCCTCGGGCACGCCTCTCGGCTCGGTCTTGCGTCCAGCGGTACTAAGGCGCCAAAGAACGGCGCCTAAGGACCGGGGCGCTACGCAACGGCCCTCGGTGACACATGCCATGTGTCAGCTAAATAAAAAAGCACCCAAACGGGTGCTTTCTCTGTATATTACGTAATTTGTGTTAATTATACATTAAATCGGAATAAGATTACGTCGCCGTCTTTGACTACGTACTCTTTGCCTTCAAGACCAACGAGTCCTTTTTCCTTGGCTGCTGCGATGCTTCCTTCGGAAATCAGCACATCGTACGGTACAACTTCCGCTTTGATGAAGCCGCGTTCAAAATCGGTGTGGATTTTTCCTGCTGCCTGTGGAGCTTTCGTACCCTTCTTGATGGTCCACGCACGGCACTCATCCTCTCCTGCGGTTAAGAAGCTGATTAATCCGAGCAAATCGTAGCTTTCGGTTACCAGTTTATCAAGACCGGAGGATTTTACGCCGAGTTCCTCCAAGTATTCTTTCTTCTCTTCATCGGAAAGATCCGCAAGCTCCTGCTCGATCTGTGCGCAAATTACCAGCGCTCCGGAGCCCTCGTTTGCTGCGATTTCGCGTACTTTCTGCACGTATGCATTGGATGCGCCGTCGTCCGCCAGATCGTCTTCCGCAACATTCGCCGCATAAATCGTCGGCTTTGCGGTTAGCAGATTGTAGCCTTTGAATGCTGCTGCCAGGTCTTCGTCTTCGGGCACTTCGAAGGAGCGGGCCATTTTACCCTCTTCCAGATGCTCCTTTAAAGCCTTTAACATCTCCTCTTCCTTGGCCGCCGTCTTGTCCATTCTTGCCGCCTTCGCAACCTTTGCGTTGCGGCGTTCCAGAATTTCCAGATCCGAAAAGATTAGTTCCAGATTGATGGTTTCGATATCTCTTGCGGGATCAACGCTTCCTTCCACGTGGATGATGTTCTCGTCTTCGAAGCAGCGAACCACGTGTACGATTGCATCCACTTCACGGATGTTTGCAAGGAACTGGTTTCCAAGGCCTTCGCCTTTGGACGCTCCTTTTACAAGTCCTGCAATATCCACGAATTCGATTACCGCAGGGGTTACCTTCTTCGTGCTGTACAGCTCGCCCAACTTCACGATTCTCTCATCCGGTACCGCAACGATTCCGACATTCGGATCAATCGTGCAGAACGGATAGTTTGCGGATTCCGCTCCTGCCTTGGTTAATGAATTAAAAAGGGTACTCTTTCCGACGTTCGGGAGCCCCAAGATGCCTAATTTCATATATTTCCTTTCCCTTTATGTTTTTACCCATTAATATCAACTCCTTTCTGATACACAGAAAAGAGTCCAAATACTGTTATATCTTAACACA
>CADCOL010000144.1 GCA_902803015.1 uncultured Lachnospiraceae bacterium
TCATCACTTTTGTATTACTTCTTCATTGCGACTTTCGGCTCATGAACACTCTTCTTTATGGGATCAACAGCTTTTTTCTTTGTATTCTCATAGCGGGAATTATACAGGTTGGCCAGTTTCGAATCATCTTCTTTTAACAATCTGCGAAGGCTGCCCTGAACATTCCGCTTTATGGATTTCGACATTTTTACGTCTTCATTGAATAATACTTTTATGGATTTTACCAAAGGCTCATCCCTCCGCATATCAACCAGCGCATCATGTCTGTAAGTCTTATCCATGAATTTTATAATATTTCTCGGGTTGAAATCCACATCTCTATGAGTCCTCTCCAGTTCGTTACGGACAATCTTATTATACATCTTCACGGTCGCAGCATTTTTAAAGAATTCGAAGTCCACGTTTTCCTGCTTGTCAATTACATTATTCAGCTTTTCTTCTTCCATGTCCAGCATTTTGAAGAACGGTCTCGAATGTTCCGGATATTTACCGTATTTTGCCTTATCCGCCAGCATTTCTTCGTAATTCTGCTTCTGGACGGGATCCACTTCCTTAATGTTCTTACACTTGATTTTATAGGAATAGAACTCGTTAATCTTTCTTTGATGATCATCAAAATACTTGTCCATTACCTTATCGGACGTCATATTCTTCTTCCACTCGGGTACCGTGGTGTCATCTTTCAACATCATTCCCCACTGGAAGGTTCCGTTGACGTACTCGAGCTGGTTGATCTTATAATCCTTTAATTCCGGATTCTTATCCATTACCTTTTTCTCGTACGCTTCGGAAATCTTTTTGTACTCTTCTTCATATTCGCGGTTCCTTGCCTCAATGATCTTGTTCATTTTAACATCATTTTCGTACTGGGTCAGTTTATTTATATAATCCCTGTACTCGGCCTTATAATTCTCCACGTCCAGATTGTAGTACTTCACGTCATTCTCGTACTCTTTTACTTCTTCGTCGTATTTTTCTTTTTTCTTATCGTATTCCTCTTTTTCCTTCTTCCACTGATAATTGTCTAAAACGTACTTGGTTTCCAGATCGTCTTTCTTCTGCTTATAGTCCTTCTCCTCCTCAACCCATTTTGAGTGGTCCTCATCATACCTTGCTTTCTGCCGTTCATAACCTTCGATTCGCTGGTTTACATTGTTCTGGGCCGTGATTTGAAGTGCATTGATATAATTATCATACTCCGCGATTTTTTGTTCCAGACTATTGTTCCATTCGTCTGCTTGGCTCTTCTTCTCTTCATACTCCGCTTTCTTTTCATCATATCTTGTCTTCAAAAGATCATAATATTTCTGATCTTTTTCGTATGCCTCGTATCTGCGGAGTTCATATTCGTATAAAGTGATTTCCTCCTCGTCCTCTTTCAGTTCAGGCTTCTTTTCTTCTGCCTGCAGATTCTCATCGTTCAGGGCATCTTCAAGTATGTCCTCCACAACGCTGTAGTTTAAGGCATCACTGTCATTATTCTCAATGACCGCCTCATTATTTTCGCCCTCGGAAAGCTTCTCGGAAGGAAGAAGCTGTTTGTCGGAAGCAAGAATCTCGTCTAACTGTTCGTCGTTAAGATTGAGATTAATGCCTGACTGATCGGGCACCCGCTTCTTAACAATCTTCTTAGCCTTAAGAGCCTCATTGCGATCATACTCTTCTTTTGCCTTAACGTACCGGATATGCTCCGGACTTTTTACATAGGACTCGCGCACATTGAAAAGATTCTCCATCTTTTCCCTGTAATCTTTCAGTTCTTTGTCATAATCCAAGTTGGCTTTTTCATTCGACGCAAGTCTCTCACTTAAGCGCGCTTCCTTATTCTCTTCATAATCCGGATTGTCACCGTTCTTTGCCTTATCATCTGCCTCGATCCATTCTTTTACCGGCTCGAGGGCTTTCTGATATTCTTTCTCCTCCTCTAAATAGGCATTGTATTTCTCAAGATTTTTCTCATACTCTTCCGTAAACTGTTTTTTCAGTTCAGGGGTCTTTTTGTAATCAAAGGCAAACGGCTCCATGTTGGCGGAATACCAGTTTTTGTCTTCAATATACTTTTTGTATTCCGGAGTCTCTTCATACTCCTTCTTTATCTGCTCGTTCTTCTCAATAACTTCCTTGTTGCGGGCCTCCCAGTTCTTATGTTCGGTAAGGAACTCCTGATAATCCCTGTCATACTGTTCCCCGAGTCTTTCTTTCGCCTCTTCATACGCTTCCTTATCCGCTTCGAATTGGATATAGTTTGCCTCGTTGATTGGTTCCAATTCCTTTACCTGTTTCTCGTATTCGGCAAGCTGTTCCTTGTATGTAGCGTTTTCCCGGAGATATTGTTCCGCCGCTTCATTGAAGCGTTCCATCTCTTTTTGATTATGACGCTCCACTTCCGCATGTCTGAGCCCGTAATCCATATTTCTTTGAGGCATGGCATCGCGCTCCTGAATCCATGCATTATGGTCGTTTTCCCATTCTCTGTGTCTTTCCTCATACTGACGGACTGAGGCGCTGCTGAACAACCTTCTGAAAAACCCGGGTCTCTCAGGCTCTGCGGGTTCCGGGCGAAGAACCGGTTTATCCGGATAGACTTCAAAGACAGGCTGTGCAGGTTCCGCGGGCGGTTTTCCCGGGTAAAAATCCGGCACTTCAAATCTGATTACCGGCGGAAGAGGATGTTTAAATACCGGTTCATTCGGCACCTCGATATATTCCGGCTCTTCGGGCGGTTCGGGTCTTTCAAGCACGGGTTTAAAAGGTTCCTCCACGGGAACCGGTTTGCTTACATAAACACGCATAAATCCGGAAGGGAAAACCGGATCCTTCGCGGAATTAAGCTGCTCTTCCACCTTCTTAATATCATTTTCGACCGACGGAACTTCCGGCTCCTTTAAATCATCCCGGGGCGGATTCGGTTTTTCAATTTTATCCGGCACTTTAAGAGTAAAGCGGGGAAGAGGAACATCCACGCCTTTGTATTCCGGCTTTACCACATCCGCACTGATGCGTTTGAACTCCTCATCAATCAGCTCCTGCTTCGACCTTCCGCCTTCCTGTGGATCCTTCGGAGCTTTGGGTTCCTCACGAAGAGGTTTCAGCTCTTCCATTACGGGCATGTCGCGCAAATACTCGTTAAACGGCTTCAGCGGTTTCGGTTTTTGAGGCTCCCTGAACTTAAATTCGCCCGGATGCTTCGGTTCTAAGAGGTTCTCTTTTTTCTGGTAAATAATATTTCCTTTTTTGTCTCTGGGAAGAAATGCATCATTCAGCTTCAGATACTGATCCATTCCCTTTAACTGTCCGGAAATCTGAAATTCTCCCACATTCGGGTTATAACGAAGCTGTCTGGGTTCGGTTTCGCCCAAAGGAATAAACACCAGTCTGCCTTTGGCAAGCTGCTGATACAAAGCACCCTCCAATGCACCGGCTGCCTGGTGGAACTCCTCTATTTTCTCGGGAGAATCCGGCATCAGACGGATTTCTTCCATTCTTTTCAGGTAATCCTCTATGGCAAGCTTACCCATTTTGGACGTAGCAACAATCCTTTTCTTTACGTCTTCGGGATCGGCTTCCAAATCAAACCCAAGATTCTCCTTCATAATCTTATGAAAGTATTCATGATTCTTGGGATTCTTATAGATTTCCGGCGTTCCGTGATAATCCGCTGCTCTGTTTTCAGTATCCGGAATCGGCGGAAACCATCCGGGTCTTTGTTTCAAATTATTGGCTGTTAAATTTGTTCTTTTTGGCATATCCTCTACCTCCCCCGAAGTTTAGGTGCATGTCTGTTACATTTTTTGAAACAAATTCCGAAAGTTTTCCTTATAGCAAGAAAACGGGGCAAATAGCCGCTCCGTTTTCTTTTTTCCCCATATGACTTCTCTAAAAAGAGTTTGTAACCCTACTGAACTTCGTATCTTGCAGTTTTCTCGATCAATACCTTTACTTCCCCGTCCCCAACGTATCTCGAATTTGCACGGATCGTATTTCTGCTCTCAACGATGCAATTCTCGATGTAGGTATTGTCGCCGATGTATACGTCATTCAGAATGATGGAATTCTTAATGTGACAATTATTACCAACGAATACTTTCTTAAAGATTAAGGAATCTTCCACTTTACCGTTTACAATCGTACCGGAAGCTACCAGGGAATTCCTTACGTCAGCGCCCACATTATATTTTGCGGGAGGAAGGTCATCCACTTTGGAGTAAACATCCGGATACTGACGGAAGAAGTAATCGCGAACATCGGGCTTTAAGAAGTCCATATTGGTCTCGTAATAATCTTCCACGGAAGCAATGTTCTTCCAATAATCCTTCATCTTGTATCCGAAGATTCTTTTCATTTCCTTGTAACGAATCAGGATGTCCGCTACAAAGTCATATCTGCCTTCTTCGTTGCTCTTCTCAATCAGTTCGATTAAAAGACGTCTTCTGATAACATAGATACCGCAGGAAACCGTATTGGTCTTTGCAATCATCGGCTTCTCGTCAAATTCCTCGATGCGGCTTTCCTCGTTCATCTTGATGATACCGTAACGATCAACGTTTACGTTCTCCGGCATATCCTTGCAAACGACGGTAATGTCTGCCTTCTTGTCGATATGATATTCAAGGAGCTTGTTGTAATCCATCTTGTAAACGCAGTCACCGGAAGCGATTACAACATACGGCTCATGACTTCTCTTTAAGAAATCAATGTTCTGATAAATCGCATCCGCAGTTCCGCGATACCAATTGGAGTTATCGGCCGTAACAACGGGAGTGAAAACGTATAAACCTCCCTGCTTTCTGCCGAAGTCCCACCATTTGGAGGAACTCAGATGCTCATTTAAACTTCTTGCATTGTACTGTGTCAGAACGGCAACCTTCTGGATATGAGAATTGCTCATGCTGCTTAATGCAAAATCGATACTTCTGTAACTGCCGGCCACGGGCATTGCCGAAATGGCTCTCTTTAAGGAAAGCTCACGCATTCTGTGATTGTTACCGCCGGCTAAAATGATTCCTATCGCTCTCATCTGTCATCACCTGCCTTAATCAAAGTTTTGCCGCTTAAAAGTTTTCCTTCCGGATAATCATTCTCGGCAGTGATACCGGATACTACAGAGTTCTTTCCGATGGACACACCGTTCGGAATCACGGTCTTCTCACCGATGGTAACGAGTCCGTTGTTGTAGATGTGAGGATCGGTCTCGTTGGGAAGTTCTTCGCCTTCGCCCAATTTTACCTCATTGCCGATTACTACGTTCTCGGCAATAATTGCCTTGTTAATCTCGCAGTTCTTTCCGATTGTGGTCTCATTCATGATGATGGAATCACGAACAACGGTGCCTTCTCCGATGGTAACGCCGCAACCGATGATGGAATTGTAAACCTTGCCGTAAATGCTCGAGCCTTCGCCGATGATACATTTCTCGGTTACGCTGTCGTTGGACAGATACTGAGGAGGCAGGGTATCGGATTTCGTGTAAATCTTCCAGTACTCTTCGTAAAGGTTGAATACGGGAACGATATCCACGAGTTCCATATTTGCTTCCCAATAGGAATGCAGAGTTCCTACATCCTTCCAGTAGCCGTTGTACTCGTACGCATAAAGCGGAGCGCCGTTTTCATGGCAATACGGAATAACGTGCTTACCGAAGTCGAGATGCGGCTGGCTTGCCTTTGCAAGGAGTGCTTCCTTCAAAGTCTTCCAGTTGAAAATGTAAATACCCATACTTGCCAGATTGCTTCTGGGCTTCTCGGGTTTTTCTTCAAAGTCGATAATCTTGCGGTTGTCGTCGGTGATTACGATACCGAAGCGCTTTGCCTCTTCCAAAGGAACGGGCATTGCAGCGATGGTAACTTCCGCGCCGTGCTTCTTATGGAAGTCCAGCATAACTTCATAATCCATCTTGTAAATATGGTCACCGGAAAGAATCAGTACGTAATCCGGATTGAAGCTTTCCATGTAATCAATATTCTGATAAATTGCATTCGCGGTACCGGTATACCATTCGGTATCCGTACTCTTCTCGTAAGGAGGAAGCACGGTAACACCACCGATATTCCGGTCAAGATCCCAGGGAATACCGATTCCGATATGTGTATTTAATCTTAAGGGCTGATACTGGGTCAGAACACCCACGGTATCCACGCCCGAATTAATGCAGTTGCTCAAAGGAAAATCGATGATTCTGTACTTTCCGCCGAATGAAACCGCAGGCTTTGCAACCTTTGCGGTTAACACACCAAGACGACTTCCCTGACCACCCGCAAGTAACATGGCAATCATTTCTTTCTTGATCATGCTTTCACCTCACATGCCTTTATTTGTCGGGGTTCCCGCAAAAAGGGAACACGAAAAGAAAAAAGCCCCCCGACTTCCATAAGAAAATTTTAACACGGCATTTGTAAAAAGTGAACTATAAAAAGACAAGTATTTACCGTTTTGCGAACTTTTTTCTGTTATTATTCATACTTTTTAACGAACAACCGACTATTTCTTTGTGCATAATCACAAATATCCTTGTAAAATCGTTTCGACGCTTTTGAAATATTTAACAAAAATGCCGGAAGACGGGATATCAAATTAGAAAGAGCCGAAATATAGACGAAAGAGCGAACTTATTTTATAATAAGTATGTTTTTTGAAAGGAGTGCCGAAACATGTATGAAATAGATTTCGCAAAACCGATTCATGTTCACTTTATCGGAATCGGCGGCATCAGCATGAGCGGTCTGGCGATTATCCTCTTAAAAGAAGGATTTACCGTATCGGGATCGGACAATAAGGAATCGGAACTGACCGAAGAACTTCGAAAAGAAGGCGCAACAGTCTATATCGGGCAGCGCGCGGACAATATTTCCTCCGATATCGATCTGGTTGTGTATTCCGCAGCGATTCGTAAAGATAACCCCGAATTCGGCGCATCTTTGGAATCCAATCTGCCGATGTTGTCCCGTGCGGAACTTTTGGGACAGATGATGCGAAATTATGCATGTCCGATTGCCATCAGCGGTACACACGGCAAAACCACCACCTCTTCGATGGCCGGTGAAATCCTCATGGCAAACAATACGGACCCGACCCTTTCCATCGGCGGAATGGTACAGTCCATCGGCGGAAACATCCGCATCGGCTCCTCCGATTACTTCTTAACGGAAGCCTGTGAGTACACCAACAGCTTCCTCTCCTTCTTCCCCAAATACGGGGTAATTATGAATATTGAGGCGGATCATCTGGATTTCTTCAAGGATCTTAACGATATCCGCAATTCATTCCATAAATTCGCACTTCTTTTACCGGAAGACGGCGCATTAATCATCAACGGCGAAATCGAGAACCTGCAGGAAATCACGGAAGGTGTGAAGGCGAAAATCTATACCTTCGGTTTAAACGACAGCTGCGATTATTACGCAACCGACATTGCGTTCAACGCATCCGGCTGTCCCACCTATTGGATGCATTCTCCCGACGGTTCCGTAAGCGATGTGAATCTGGGCGTTGTTGGACGTCATAATGTATATAACTCTCTGGCAGCCCTGGTGCTTTCCGACGTATTGAAGTTCGACCGCGAAAAGAGCCTCGCGGCACTGAGTAAATGCATCGGCGCCGACAGAAGATTCCAGATTAAAGGACATCTCGGAGACATTACCATCGTAGACGATTACGCACATCATCCTACGGAAATTTCCGCCACACTGGCCGCGGCAAAGAATTTCCCGCATAAGGAAACCTGGTGCGTATTCCAGCCCCATACCTACTCAAGAACGAAAGCACTGCTTGCAGACTTCGCAGAGGCATTAAAGGCAGCGGACCATGTTGTTCTCGCCGACATTTATGCCGCGCGCGAGACCGACACCCTGGGAATCTCTTCGAAAAACCTGCAGGAAGAAATCGTAAAACGTGGCGGAGATTGCCGGTTTTTCCATAGTTTTTCGGAAATTGAAATTTTTTTACTGCAAAGTTGTAACCCGGGTGATCTGTTGATAACTATGGGCGCCGGAGACGTGTACCGCGTAGGAGAAGAGCTTCTTGGAAACTAGTTATCCACAATATCCACATACATTTTCGCAAAACCGGCAAAAATGCAATGTGGATATTTTTATGCCGATTTTACTGGAAAAATGACAGTTATCCACACTGTCCACAATCGGCAGAAACCCAGTAAAATCAAGGCTTTGCGCCAATTTTCCTATTCCCTTTTTGAAAACGGCATGCTATAATCACAATGCTCAAATGAAAATTGGGGGAATATGGTAATGAATCGTATCACATTGACCGGCGATGACAGACCGGGAGCCACTTCGGTTTCCAACGTGTTCATCGATTATTACATGAAAGAGGCGAACGATGCCCAGATCAAGGTTTACCTGTATCTGCTTCGCAATATGGCCGCTCATCGCTCTTTCGAAATCGGAGACATCGCCGATGAGTTTAATCATACAGAGAAGGATGTCATCCGTGCCTTAAAGTACTGGGAGAAGGAAGGACTGCTTGCTCTCCATTACGACGAGACCGGAGAAATCAACGCAATTAATTTAATCACCGCAACAAAGAAAACCGAATTAAACAGCCGCGAAGCAGCCGTATCGGTTGCCGCACCGGTCCTTTCCATTGTACCGGCCGTGGAAAAGAAACCGGTTTTGGAGAAAAAACCGGAACCCGCAAAACCGTCCGCACCGGAGAAACCTTCCTACGGAGCCGATGATTTAAGAGCATTCAAAGCAGAAGCCCGTACCGAAGAGCTGATTGCCGTTACGGAATCGTATCTCGGCAAAACCATCAGTCCGAGCGACTTAAGAAGTTTACTCTACATCCATAAAGAACTCGGCTTTGATTTCGAAATGATGGATCTTCTGCTTCAGTACTGCGTTTCCAAGAACAAGAAGAGTTTCCATTACATCGAAAGCATTGCCGTATCCTGGTTTGAACAGGGCATTAAAACACCCGCTCAGGCCAAAGACGGCATTTCCAAATATGACCACAGCATAAAGGACATCATGGCAGCGCTCGGCAAGAATGCCGCACCCACGATGAAAGAATCGGAGTTCATCAACCGCTGGCTCGGAACCTACGCATTCCCCAAGGAAGTAATCCTGGCAGCCTGCGAAAGAACCGTTCTGAAAACCGATACCGACCGCTTCCCTTACGCGGAGGGTATTTTAAGCAAATGGAACGAACAGAATTTAAAATCTTTAGCCGCCGTGGAAGCCTCCGAGGAAGAATACCGCAGGAATAAAAAGAACGTACCGATTCGTCCGGTAAATGATTCGAAATACAATCAGTACACAAGAACCAAATACGATTTTGCAGCATTGGAACAATACATCAAAGAGAACTGATTCGAAATAAACCATGAATTTATCAAGTGCGGAATATACCGAACTTTTAAACGAATATAAAGCAAGGCAGCTTCAAAACGAACAGATTCTGGTTGCTCGCAGGGAAGAAGTCTATGCACGAATTCCACGCTATAAGGAGATGGAGGAAGAATTAATTACTCTCTCCGCCGAAAAAGCCCGTGCCATGATCCGCAAGGATTCCGAAAAGGTTTCGAAGCTGGATGAACAGCTTGAGGACCTGCAAAGAGATCAGAAGCTCTTATTAACAAGTGCCGGATACTCCATTAACTATCTGGATCCGCAGTATTCCTGCCCTTATTGCAAGGATACCGGATTTATCGACGGTGCACGCTGCCACTGCTTTAAGCAGGCCATTCTTGACCGCATTTACGAACAAAGCAGCATCAAAGAACAGCTCGCTTTGGAAAATTTCGAAACGCTTCGTCACGACTTTCAGGTAGGAGAAGCTTCCAGGGATTTTGAAAAGGCCGTTTCCAAGGCCAGAAATTTTGCAGATCTTTTTGGCACACGCTATGCCAATATCTGCTTTACGGGTTCGGTGGGAACCGGCAAGACCTTCCTTTCGAACTGTATCGTTAACGAGGTGCTCAAGAAAGGATATTCCTGCATCTATTTCAGCGCACCCACGCTGTTTAACACGATTTCCGATTACAAGTTCCATAACAAATACGACAACGGATCGGAGAATCCGTTAAACGCGATTAAATCCTGCGACCTGCTCGTCATTGACGATCTCGGCACGGAATTATCCAATTCCTTCTCCACCGCCGAACTTTTAAATCTGTTAAACGAGCGGTATTTAGCCAAAAAGCCCATTGTAATCAGCACGAATCTTTCACTGGAAGATTTATGCTCCCGCTACACGGACCGTGTATTCTCAAGGCTTTTTGCTCAATTTGAAATCTGTACATTGTCCGGTCAGGACATCAGATTATATATCAAACAAATGCAAAACAGAAAGTGAGGAACTTTTTCATGGCTCATTCCGAAGAAGTGCGTAACTTGGAAACCATTCCCGTGGGAATGTTACGGCTGATGCCCACAAGGGGCTGTGCCGAAATCGGCAGAAAGGTAGACGAATACCTGGTAAAATGGAGAACCGAACGCGAGAGCGAACACAAAGGAAGTCTTGCGTATTCCGGTTATCAGAGAGATTCCTACATTCTGGATGCGAAACTTGCCCGTTTCGGATCCGGCGAAGCCAAATGTACGATTAACGAATCCGTTCGTGGTGCGGACATCTACATTCTCGTAGATGTATGTAATTATTCCGAAACCTACAAAGTGTGCGGACACATTAACCATATGTCCCCCGACGACCACTTCCAGGATGTGAAGCGTGTCATCGCGGCAATCGGCGGCAAGGCCCGCAGAATCAACGTAATCATGCCCTTCCTGTATGAAGGAAGACAGCATAAGCGTACCGCAAGAGAGTCTCTGGACTGCGCACTTGCACTTCAGGAATTAACTTCTCTCGGCGTTGACAACATCATCACCTTTGATGCACACGATCCCAGAGTACAGAACGCAATTCCTCTTCACGGATTTGAAACCGTTACACCGACCTATCAGTTTACCAAGGCACTTCTTAAGAACGTACCCGACATCAAGCTGGATGCGGACCACATGATGGTCATCTCCCCGGATGAAGGTGCACTTTCCCGTGCCGTATACATGGCAAACATCATCGGACTGAATGTCGGCATGTTCTACAAGCGTCGTGATTACAGCCGCATCGTGGACGGCCGCAACCCCATCGTTGCACATGAATACTTGGGTACCGACCTTTCCGGCAAGGACGCCATAATCATCGACGATATGATTTCCTCCGGTGACAGCGCTCTCGATGTTGCAGCGGAATTAAAGAGAAGAAACGCAAACCGAATCTTCCTTGCAACGACCTTCGGACTTTTCACCAACGGTTTGGAAAAATTCGACAAGGCATTTGAAGACGGACTTCTTTACAGAGTCCTGACCACCAACCTGGTTTATCAGACTCCGGAGCTTCTCTCCCGTGACTGGTACATCAACTGCGATATGAGCAAATACATCGCATACTTAATCGACACCCTGAATCATGATGCTTCCATTTCGGATCTTCTGAATCCTTCCGCAAGAATCCAGAACATCTTAAAGAAGTACGGACAGGGCGGAAACGAATAATCTTTTGTGTTATGGAAATAAATGTAGGAGAAGTAATTCAACTGAAAAAACCGCATCCCTGCGGAAAGCCGGGCGCAGACAAATGGAAAGTGCTGCGCGTCGGCGCAGACTTCCGCCTGGAATGCACCGGATGCGCCCATCAGGTGATGATGAAACGCAGTTTGGTAGAGAAAATGATTGTAAAGTAAAACGATTTGCTCCTGCTCGAGGATTCGCAATCGCCACTTCGTGGCTTTCCCGCACTACGTGCTAAGATTGCTCATCCGCGTGCAGCCCTTGCTTCGCAAGTACGCAAGAGGGCCGAGAACGTTAGACCGTGTGTAAACACCCGTCTCCCGTTCTCGGCCCTCTTTCTATTGCAAATAATGGCATTGAAAAAGGAAACTGCATCAGCGACGATCATCGACTAATATTATCCAATGCGGTTTCCTCTTTCAATTGATATGTAATTGATTCTTCGGCGTTCAACCAGCCCACCGGCTTCCAAGTTCGCCTTCCGTCTCCTTTTGGTCTGTATCTTTTCTCCTTCTTGATTCCTGTTACAGAGTTGTTCGCAAGACAATGTCACTTATCTTTTGTTAGTTAAAATTCAGAAATCTCAAATTTGAAAGGATGCATTCCGCCGGGATTCTTCCGGTTCCGTCTTCGTCCAACAAACTGACTACTGACTTTGGAATCAACCTGTATATCTTGTTGTTGATATAAATATAACACACTCAAAATAAAAAAAAAGGGGGTTTACACCAACTAAAAATAAAACGACACGAAAAA
>CADCOL010000145.1 GCA_902803015.1 uncultured Lachnospiraceae bacterium
TCAGAAAAAACCACGAGTGGGATTTGTTTCTCGTTTCCCTGTTTGCCCTTTCCTCCGCCGACGGAGTACTTCAGCTTCACAAAGACGGTTCCGAGAAAATAGAATAATCCTCCCAGAAGTCCGAAGAGAACGGTAAAGAGCATTCCTCCGGTTCCCGGGTCAATATACAATATCATGTGACTCATGAACCTGTTACTTCACTTTCTGTTTCCGTATTTGATTCTGTATTATTTTCTACTACATCCGTAGTACTATTCGTTTCTTCCGAAGGTTTTTCCTGCGCACTCTCTTCTGCAGGTGTGTTTTCCGAAGCAGTTTTTTCCTTCTCTGTCTTCTTACGTTTCACACTTCCCATAATGCTTAAAACTAAAAGCACTATCGAGAACACAAGTCCGGCAACGGAGATTTTTGCTCCGAGTTCAAATCCGGGCGGTGTGTAATAAATCTCCACCTTGTGTTCGCCCTTCGTAATATTCGTGGCAAGGAACGCATCAAGATATGCCCAGGTATCGCATTCTTTTCCGTCAATCCATACTTCAAATCCTTCATCGTAAGGAATCGTAAAGAGCAATACTTCATCCTGCTTGCAGGTAATGTTACCGGT
The DNA here is from genome assembly GCA_902803015.1 of uncultured Lachnospiraceae bacterium. Lineage (GTDB taxonomy): Bacteria > Bacillota > Clostridia > Lachnospirales > Lachnospiraceae > UBA3766. The sequence goes on from CADCOL010000145.1 coordinate 605, forward strand.
CAGTCCGCGGTCGGTAACCTCTCCAACCATAAGCTGGTCGGAAGAAAGCTGCTCCATCATAAGCTTATACGGCTCTTTTAAGAATACGTACGACTGGAATGTCAGTTCCGTCTCCGGATTGGATTCGCTGATGAATGCAATATAGCGGTCATACGGATACTCGCCGAGATCCACGATATGACGGAATTTTAAATCACTCTCCAAATGGCTCTCAATGGTTTCGCCCTCATCATCAAGCGTTATCACGCGCATATTATCGATGAACTGCGTTACATAGAAGTACGGGTGCATTCCCGCATATACTTTATATACCGTAGCCATTCCGGTAATGCTGTTCTCTCCGTCTTCTCCGTAAACATATGTCTTCTTTTCCGTTTTTTCAAACGGCTGAATTCTCTGGAACAGAGTCGGATAATCTTCCGCCGAGAAGTTTCTGCTTTCGATGATGGCCGAATACAGATTCTCCATGTTGATAAACGGCTTCTTGTTCTGCGAATAATCAAAACGGTCTTCCACTTCGGGAGAGATTCCGAATGCTACGCTTAACGGATACAGGTTCTCATAGACATACTCCGTCTGTCCCTGGCAGGTTACCATTTTCTCCGCAAATGTATCGCCCGGATAAAGTTTCTGCGGTGAAATTAAATACTTCACGCCAAGGAACGAAGTCATAAACGGTGTGGAGCCTTCGTAGGAATATGCAACATCGCTGTGACGAAGTCCCATGGAATCATAAAAATGCATCACACCGCCGGAAATGGTAGAGGAAAAATACGAAGCCGAATTATAGCCGTCCCATGCGGCTTCATTCATGAACCTTCTTCTGGGTTCCTCCACACGATAGAATCCCTGATTCTTTTTCTCCATATAGGTGATGGTCGCCTGCGTAACATCATCGTCCCGCACGTATTCCGAACGCGTTACGGTTGAATTTACGCCGACCGCCAGTGTATTGACCGAAATCTCCAAAAGCGTTACGCCGAGCAGTACGGCCTTTAACGAACGCGAAGACATATCCTTCGATAAGAACATAACCATTCCGTAGAAAAGAATCATTGTAATCGAGCAAAGATATGTCGTAATGCCGTTAAGCAGATTGTCTCTTGAAAGCAGAAACCAGAGCACTCCCGTGCCGATACTTAATACCGCCGTTACGACGGCAATCGGAACCTTCTTGATATATGCACGCTTGTCATAGCATTCATACGTCATGGACAGCAACAGGAAAATATAGAAAAACGACTGTCTTGCCGGGAACGAATTCGGAAAATGGAATCCGTGCCATACGTATGTAAGAACATTCCACTGGAAGCTGAACAAAAGGAACAAAAGCAAAAGTCCCTTTGTGATTTTACGATCCAGGGAAATCTTCGGATTGCAGAAATACAAAGGCAGCATGAACAATGCAAAGACCGATGCAAAAATATTCGGCAGGGAAGAATTGTTCTGAATGGTATCCGCATTGATCAGCATTCTTGCAAACAGTTCATGGAAACCGAAATAACTCTTCCAGCTGAGAGCGGTCTGAAAATCTCCGGCCTTCGTATTCGCCAGACAAAGCGCGGACGGAATCAGTATGATCGCGGCCAACAGACATACTACAACAGTAGTCGCAACAAACTGAAGGATTTTTACGATGGTCGTACCGCGGGAACGATATACAACCAGCGTCACGATGAAGTAAAGCACCGTGGCAAGTCCCGCAATCGCCGCTATGTAAAAGTTCGAGAAAATACAAAGTGCCATGGCAATGCCGTACAATCTCGCACTCTCTCCTTTGGCAATCTTCTCGACACCGAGCATGATTAACGGGAATAAAAGATAACAGTCATTCCACATGATATTGCACGAATAAGCAAGATAAAATGCGGAAAGGCCGTAAAAGATTCCGAATACCATACTCATGATATCCTTGCGTTTCCAGCGGTGATCCAGATAATACAGGAATGTTACGGATCCGAGTCCGCCTTTGATAATCATGGTTGCGGTAATGCCTTCGAGGATATGTTCCTCCGGAAGCAAAAGCAAAAGAAGGTTGGAAGGCGAGGACAGATAATAACAGAAATGTGCCCAGTAGTTTACGCCGAGACCGTTCTCCCATGCAAAGAGAAGACTCTTTCCGTCATGCATCTTGTTATAGAATTCTTTTAAGAACGGCGCATACTGATGATAGCAGTCCATACGAAGATAAACTTCGTCTCCGAACGGATATACTCCGTAAATTGCAAAGAGTGCAATCAGAATGGTAACCGTTACCAGAAATGCGTAAATATAATAATCGTATTTGACTAAAAACTTCTGAATCTTACTTGGCTCGTTTACATGCCAGAACACATAATATTTCGGTGAAACAATATGCGTAAATACCGTCAGTATCATGCATATTACGAACACAACCCAGCCTGCTTTGTTGCCGAGAAAATAACTGATAATAAAACCGGCAAGGCATTCCACGAGCAAAAGAACCAGTTGTGCTATGGTATGACGGATGGTAACGACACGGAATTCGTTCGAATAGAAAGGTACTTTTTCCACTCCCGCCGAACCTAAATAGCATGCGGCAAAGGATGCAAATGCCTGCATCAGAAAAATGACTGCCCAGGATAATCCTTTTAACGGATTCAGGGCATAAAGAATCGTGCTTGCGACAACGCAGGCCGTAATCTCTCCCACCATCACGAGGATTCCAAGATTCACTTTTTTCTTTGCTTCTGCCATATCAGTCTCTCAGTTCATCTCGTCCGCAAAACGTATCATCTCAAGCGATACAAACTCTCTGTCAAAAGTCCTTTTGCAAACTTCCCTTACCTGTTTTTGCAGTTTTTCAAATGTTTCGTCCGAAACCTGAAACGAAAATGCATTCTCCGGTTTCGCATCGTAAATATACCGAATCGCTTTTTTTGCACCCTGCGGCAGTTCCTGTTCGTCCGGAATGCCCGGAAACTCTCCGTCGAGCATAATCGCCTTCATCTCATAAACCGTTTTTATGAAAGAATGCGGCAATTTTCCCTCTTCGAGCAAAAGCAATGCTTTGTATAAAAGACGCATCAGTGCGACATTATCCGCATTCTCCCTGCCGTAATAGTCCGCGATTTCCAAAAAATACGAACCGTATGCATTTAACAGCAGGTCCTTTCGGAAAATTTCAAAATAATTCTGCACATCCGCTTTATTCAAAGAATAGGAATTTGCGCCCGCATAAAGTTCAAAAGTTCCGAACACAAACGGCATCGTGCAGGCCACGAAACGGTTGGTCGGTCTTAATGCCCCTTTTGCGAAGACGGAGATTTTACCCCTTTCTTTGGTCAAAAGCACGATTCTTCGATCGTAGTCACCAATCGGTTCCGCTTTTAAAATAATACCTGTAACGGCGTAATCATTCATAATTCTTATCCCGTGTATAGCCGAGGTCCTTTAAGGAACCCTCGTCGTCACGCCAGTTGTTTCGAACCTTTACCCACAGATGCAGATTCACCTGAATGGATAAAAGTTTCTCCATATCGAGTCTTGCGGCAGTCCCGATTTTTTTCAGCATATTTCCGCCCTTGCCGATAATCATGCCCTTGTGGGACTCACGCTCGCAAAGAATCGTCGCATCCACATTACACAGCCCTTTTTTAAAATCCATCTTGTCGATGGTTACGGCAATCCCGTGCGGAATTTCGTCCTTCATAAGACGCAGCGCTTTCTCACGGATAATCTCCGCGCATATCTCCCGCTCGGTCAGTTCGGTTACCGTATCCTCATCGTACAGGAACGGTCCTTCCGGAAGGTAGGAAGAAATCACGGCAAAGAGTTCGTCGACATTGTCTCCCTTTAATGCGGAAACCGGTACGATTTCGGCAAAATCCATTTCTTTTCGATACGTATCGATAAAATGCAGCACCTCTTCTTTCTTTACGGTGTCCACTTTGTTAATCACCAAAACCACGGGAATGGTAAGGGTTTTAAGAATCTCCACAATGGCCTTCTCACCCGCGCCGATGTAATCCGTGGGTTCCACAAGCCAGAGCACCAGATCCGCGTCGTTTACGACACTCTTCGCACTTCTCACCATAAAATCGCCCAGGCGGTTTTTGGATTTATGAATTCCGGGTGTATCCAGAAACACCATCTGCACGTTATCTTTCGTGACAACCGTCTGAATAATGTTTCTCGTCGTCTGCGGTTTTGCCGAAGTAATGGCAATCTTCTGTCCGATGATGCGGTTCATCAATGTGGATTTGCCCACGTTCGGGCGTCCGATAATGCCAATATACCCTGTTTTTGTAGCTGCTGATTTGGATGTATCCATAAAACGTATTTCCTTATTTTGCACGTCAAAATCCAAGGACCGCTTTCGATCCTTGGATTTTGGCTATATATCCTATGAAATTATACTATTTTTCTGCGCTTTCGGCAACTTTTTCTCCGTCTTTCGGCTCTTTGTCTTCCGTTGCTTCCTCCTTGTCGCCGTCAGTGTCTTTTTCCGCGTTTTTCTTTTCTTCGCCGTCGGTCTTATCGTCCGCTTTTTCGCTCTTCTTTCCGGTCTTCTCTTCTGCCTTTGCTGCTGCCTTCGCCGCTTCCTTTTTAGCTTTGCTCTTCTTTACCTGCTTTTTGATGATTGCAATCGCAATCTTAATCACACCGAAGATTGCTCCGGCGATGATTGCCAGAATTACCAGGGCACGTACAATGTACGGAAGATCGATTACAAAGTTCATACCGGTTCTCTTTAAGGAATTGATTACATCTTCCAGGGATGCCTGGAAACCTTCCTTAATCTGCTCTCCCGGGGTCTTTTCTTCCACAACCTGCGGAGTTAATACTTCTACTTCCTTCACATTCAGGCTGACCGTTGCGTAATCCACCTGGTTGTCGAATACACGAAGCTGACGCTCCAGGCTCTCAATCTGATAACGAACATCGGTAAGACGCTGGGTTAAATAAATGATATCTTCCACGGATTCTGCCTTTTCCAAAAGTGCGGTAAGGCTTTCCTGCTCTGCGCGAAGCATGTCGCGCTTGCTTTCGATATCGGTATACTGCAAAGTTACGTCCGTTGCGGAGGAATTCTTGGATACGACATTTGCCATATCTCCGAGCTCCGTTACGAATTCATCCAGTTTATCATCCGGAATGCGAATCACAAGATTGGAATATCTCGTCGTCGGTCTTCCGTCGTAACTGCTTCCGTTATAGGAATATTCGTTTTCGATATATCCGCCGAGCGAGCTGATTCTCGAATAGATATCGCCTTTCAGCTTATCGAATTCCTTGGTCTCCACCTGCATATCCACGGTACGGATCAGTTTCCGTCCCTGCTGAGCCGGTGCGACTAAAGTTCCTTCACCGCCCTGCGGTGCATCTCCGAGTTCACCGGCAACACCTTCTACATTTGCCGGTGCAGCTTCGTATTCCACACCGTAATCATCATAATACCCTTCCTCCTCGTAACCTTCCGTGAATCCGTATTCTCCACCGTTGTATTCGGGAGCACCCTGTACTGCCTCTATGGTTTTTAAATCATTGGTATAATACAGCTCACCCTTATGATTTTTTCTTCCGCATCCGCCCATGGTCAGTGCTGCCGCCAAAAGGATTGTTGCGATGATTGCGCCTCTTTTTGCTTTCTTTCCGATATTCTTCTTAAACATAAAAATTTCCTCCCCGGATTTCATATTCTTCTTCAGATTCCCGCGCTTTGTTTTGCGCTTCTGATATAGATACGAATTCCGCAGAGGAAATTTATGGA
>CADCOL010000146.1 GCA_902803015.1 uncultured Lachnospiraceae bacterium
CGCTGTACATAGTACTCCAGGAATCCCGTGGCACCCATGGAAAGAAGAAGTCCGAGCCATGGAAGGAAGCATGCTTTCGTCCATTTTTTCTTTCGAACCCGCATAACGGTATAATAAACCGCCACGCCGAAGATACACACGGCGGACCAGATCTGGATGATGCTGACGAATCCGTTCGTGGGAAAATAACCCGCATCATATCTCGTACTCTCGATGACAAATTCCGCAGCGGAATAAAACAGAAGAAAGAAGCATGCCGTGGAGCCCTTTTCTTTTCGGTGACGAAAATAAAAGGATGCCGTAACAAAACTTAAGACGAGCATGAGAAGGAATCCCAAGAAAAATGACGCAAAGCGGTATTCCGGCTCTCCCTGCGTATTGTAATTCATAAAGGAGACCGGCAGATGCAAAAGGGCAGGAGCGGTGACTATGGATTTGCCGCGGCAAATCGGCTGATACAGACATGTTAAGTAAAGAATTGCCACTGCGGATGCGGTCCCCGGGGACAGGCAGTCAAGCAGTCCGGGAAGATTCTTATCCAGACGAAGAAGCCGGACAATCCCGCATGCAAGTACAATGCCCGGAAGAATACCGAGCAGCGAAAACGCCGTAAGATCCGTTGATTTCAGCGCATCAAGGTATCCGTGAAAACCGGACTGATGGGAATACCAGTATACACTTCTTCCGATAAATGCCGAGAACAATACCGCAAGCGGAAGGATCAGAATTAACGTGCCAATCCGGCGTTTTTTTTCGTTATAGAAAGCGGCGGAAAAGCAAAACCATACCAGAAGGGCTATCACAATCAGAATGGCGGCCCAGGAAAGTTTAAACGAATCGATAATAAATGCGGTGGGATTCATCATTGGTTCTCCTCCTCCGGCAGCGCCGTTGCGAAGTAAAGAATATCGCTGACGGCACGCTCCGCATTAAAATCGATATGATTCAGTACACGGTGATTTAAAATAATCTCCGCAGTCTGTCCGCCGTCTAAGACATAGGCGTCGGTAACGCCTTTCTTTAACATGATTTCCCTGGTCTGCGCGACGGTTGCGGTGGGTGCATTATTGCCGTGGTTAATCGTCATAAGAAGATAGTGACAGGGCTCGCCTCTTGCAAGAACCGAGCGGGAATAGATTTCGTTGACCTGACCCAAGAGATATCCGGGCGAGGATTCGTGAGGCTCTCCGTTTGCCACGATGACGGGGCCGAAGGCAAGTGTAAAGAGTACATCGTTGTCTTTGATATACTGTTCCGCGGCTTCCTTGTTTTCCAAATCGCCGGCATAGGTAAAGAGAAGATCGCCGTTGGAATTAACGTGGCAGAGTTCGAGTTTCAGAGGGTTAAAACGATAGAGCGTGCGCTGGTATACGGTCATGCCCTCTGCACGGAATTTATAGAAATCGCCGTTCATGGCGATAACGGCATTGGCTTCTTTTGACAGTTCGGAAGCGTACTTTTGAATCGGGGAACCGAAGGTATCCTGCGACAGTTTTCTCCGGAACTGGGAAGGGTCCGCCAGAAAGATTTCCGCGAAAGTGCAGGCGTGCCCGTTAACGAGTTCTCTCCATGTATAGCAAAGAATCGTTTCGTCACAGTAGTATTCCTGCTTGATATGGATAAAATCGGCATTCGGATCAAAGAAGAGTTTCTTTCCTTCGGTCAGCTTCGGGTTGTTTTCCACGAGCCTTACGATTTCCATGGGGTCCTCGGCTACGCCGTAATTATTCAGGTTCGGCTTGGGGCCTTTGACCGCACTTTCTTCAATCGTATAGATTTTCGGGATGTAAATCAGTTCGCCCAGAACTTCGCTGCGGACATTGTCGGCAAGATTGGCACCGGAAGCGGAACCGCCGGCAAGAGCAAGCTTTAAGTTTTGGTTCGGGGAAATCTTCCATTCGCCGTCGGTGTAATCCATCTCCAGCGAGAAGTCGCTTTTGGAAATATACCGGTCGGGATTTTTCAGAACCTCGTTCATTGCTTCATCATATACTTTGTGCAGGACATCTTCCCTGTAATTATCGTTTTCGTCATAGATTTCGGACTTGCGGTGCGTATCGACCATCTCCGCCATACGGGTATTGACATATTCCGAAAGGTCGGGAGAGATTTTGGAGAAGTCTAAGTATTCCATCGATGCGGGAACGGAAGCATGGGTACCGTCCAGCGCTTCCACGCCGGTTATTGTACAGGAGTAACTTTCCTGAAGTCTGGAAAGTAAGAGTTCTTCCGCACTTCCGAGTTCCCTGGGACTTAAAAAAAGCGCCTCGTCCGCGGACTGCATGGAAGCGGCTTCTTCAAGCCGTCCTTCCGAGACGAGATTTAAGAAACGTTCCGCGCACACCTGCGGCTCTTCGGAGGGTTTAAAATACAAGGTTCCCTTTTCGGCGGAAAGAACGCACAAAAACAAGGCGCCGCAGAGTAAAACGGCGGCAACGGCGGCAAATATTTTACGGAAATCCGATTTCTTTCCGGCATAGAAGATTAAAATCATCAGAAAGAAAAACAAAGAACCGATATAGATGATTGTCAGAAGTTGCATTTTCTCCATGGGGGAATTATAGCATAAAGGCGTACCCGTGCAAATCCGTATCAGCATATAATTGCAATTGGGAGCGTTCTTTGTTATAATTGCCGTTAGACAGTTCTAACCCCAGGAGGGTTCGAATATAAAGTACAGTCGGGAAAACCCGATGAATATAAACCACAGGAGGAATTATTACAATGGATAAACCGGTAGTTTTAGTTGTAATGGATGGTGTCGGCGAGACACCGGAAGAACTCGGAAACATGGTCCTTCGGGCCAACACCCCCACGCTGGATGAATTTAAGGCAACCTGCCCCTGGCAGACCATCAAGGCACACGGTACTGCGGTAGGCCTTCCCAGTGATGATGATATGGGTAACAGTGAAGTCGGACATAACGCATTGGGATGCGGTCAGATTTATTCTCAGGGTGCGAAGCTTGTAAATGAGTCCATCCAATCAGGAAGCATTTACGGAAGCGATACCTGGAAAGATCTGGTAAATTCCGTAATCGCAAACGGAAAGACATTACATTTCATCGGTCTTCTTTCCGATGGTAACGTACATTCCAACATCAGCCACCTTCTTGCAATGCTCAAGGAAGCAAAAGCAGAAGGCGTTAAGAAGGCAAGAGTTCACATTCTTCTCGACGGACGTGATGTTCCCGCAACCAGCGCTCCCGAGTATATTGCACAGCTTGAGAATACCCTTGCGGAACTTAACGATGCCGATTTTGACGGACGCATCGCTTCCGGCGGCGGACGTATGAAGATTACCATGGACCGTTATCAGGCAAACTGGCAGATGGTAAAAGACGGATGGGAAGTTCATGTTCACGGTGACGGACGTCAGTTCGCAAGTGCAAAAGAAGCGGTTGATACCCTTCGTGCGGAAACCGAAGCCATCGACCAGGATCTCGGTTCCTTCGTTATTGCTGAAAACGGCAAGCCCGTAGGTGCAATGGAAGACGGCGACAGCGTTATTCTTTTCAACTTCCGCGGCGACCGTGCACTTGAAATCTCCATGGCATTCGACGGTGACGCTTCCTTTGACAAGTTTGATCGCGGAACCATCCCGAATGTAAAATATGCAGGCATGCTTGAATATGACGGAGACTTAAAGATCCCTCACAAGTATCTTGTAAATCCGCCTCAGATTAAAGACACTCTTACCGAGCTTTTAGTTGAGAACGGAATCAAGGAATATGCAGTTTCCGAGACACAGAAGTACGGTCACGTAACCTATTTCTGGAACGGCAACCGCTCCGGAAAGGTTTCCGAAGAGCTGGAAGATTACTGCGAGATTCCGTCCGATGTTCGTTCCTTTGACGAGGCACCCTGGATGAAGGCTACCGAGATTGCGGACTGCGTAATGGAAGCAATGACGAGCCACAAGTACGGATTCATCCGTTGCAACTTCCCCAACGGTGACATGGTTGGTCATACCGGAAGCCTGGATGCTACCGAAATCGCTGTAGAGAGCGTTGACCTCCAGCTTGCACGTATCAAGAAGGTATGTGATGCGGAAGGATACATTCTTATTGTTACCGCTGACCACGGCAACTCCGATCAGATGCTTGAGAAGAACAAAAAGGGCGGTGTTCAGGTTCGTACTGCACACAGCTTAAATCCCGTTCCGTTCATCATCTATGACAAAGATGCACGTCATGAGATGAAAGAAGGCGCATTCGGACTTGCAAACGTAGCACCTACCGTAGCAGGCCTTATGGGAATCAAGCCTTATGACAGCTGGGAAGAGAGTATGTTGAAATAAGTACTTGACAAAAATACTTTGCCCATTTAAAGTGTTAGAGTAAAGGAACGTAACCATGACAAGTAAAAGAAATGCACAACTGAATACGGCATCCGCTTTTGCTTTTACCTTTTTCCAGGTTTGCAACTTTTTTGCAGGCCTTTATTGGCGTTGGCAGTTTAAGAATACGTCTGTGAGTATGGGATGAAGGTAAGGAACGTTCAGTAGAGAGTAAAATGCGGCCCTGTCCTTTATCGGACAGGGCCTTTTATGTTAGGGAAACAATATGTCGGATTCAAACCTTAAAATTGCATACAGCGGAGTGCAGGGTGCATACGCGGGAATTGCCGCGGCAAAGATTTTTCCCAAAGCGGAGTTGAAATCCTATTCGTCCTTCCGTCAGGCATACGAAGCGGTGGTCAAAAAAGAATGCGAGTATGCCGTGCTCCCGATTGAGAACAGTTACGCCGGAGAGGTTGCACAGGTTACCGACCTTCTTTACGGCGGGAACTTAAAGATTGTGGGAATCTTCGAACTGCCGATTGTACACAACCTTCTCGGGATTGAAGAAACTAATCTGAATCAGATTAAAACGGTCTACAGTCATCCTCAGGCTTTGGACCAGTGTAGTGAATATATTTACAACCACGGATTTGAAAAAAGGGTTGCCACCAACACCGCCCTGGCGGCCAAAGAGGTGGCGCTCTTGAAAGATCCGACCGTAGCGGCAATCGCAAGCAAAGAGACCGCTGAGATTTACGGACTGAAAGTTCTGGAACGGGCGATTAACGAAAGTGAAAGCAATACGACACGATTTGTGGTATTATCAGCAGGGAAGGATCCGGACAGTAAAGAACAGAGAGAAATCTTTAAACGCAAAGAGGCCTTTACCCTGATCCTGATTGTTAAGAATGAAGCCGGCGCCGTGGCAAGGGCGATTACGACCATCGGTGATTTCGGATTCAATATGAGGACGCTTCGAAGCCGTCCGCAGAAAACGCTTCTTTGGAGTTATTACTTCTACGTGGAAGGCGAAGGAGACTTAGGCAGCATCAAGGGCGTGGAGATGCTGAGGGCACTCGAAGAAAACTGCGAGAGCGTAAAGGTGCTTGGCAACTATCCGGCAGACGTTATACTTGAATAGACAGACCCGAACAAACGGGCAGAAAGAAGAATATATTATGGCAATGGAATTTGAACGTAAACTGGCAATCCCGGCAGAAGTAAAGGAAATGTATCCCCTGACCGGTAAAATGAGAGAAACCGTGGAAACGCGCAATGCGAAAATCAAACGGATTTTTGAAGGAGCGGACGACAGACTTCTCTTAATTATCGGACCGTGCTCCGCGGACAACGAGGACAGCGTTATCGATTACACATTACGTCTTCGTGCGATTCAGGAAAAGGTCGAGGATAAAATCTTCATCGTTCCCAGAATCTATACGAATAAACCGAGAACAACCGGCGCAGGATACAAGGGAATGCTTCATCAGCCGAATCCGAACGAAAAGCCGGATATGTTCAAGGGAATCATCGCAACCCGTCACCTGCACATGCGTGCCGTGGAGGAAACCGGATTTTCCTGTGCGGATGAAATGCTTTACCCCGAGAATTATCAGTACCTTGACGATGTGCTCGGATACGTTGCAGTCGGTGCAAGAAGCGTGGAAGACCAGCAGCACAGACTGGTGGCATCCGGCATCTCCGTTCCCGTCGGTATGAAGAATCCGACCTCCGGTGATTACACCGTAATGATGAATGCCATCAATGCGGCACAGCACGGACACACCTTCATCTACAGAGGATGGGAAGTGCATTCCGAAGGAAACGTTCATACACATGCGATTCTCAGGGGTTCCACAAACAAGCACGGTCAGAGCCTTCCGAACTATCATTACGAAGATCTGATTCGTCTGTATGACGAGTATCAGAAGGGTGAATACTTAAATCCGGCGGTTGTCATCGATACGAACCATGCAAACTCCGGCAAGAACCCGTTCGAGCAGCCGAGAATCATCTCCGAAGTGCTTCATGCATGCCGTCACAACGCGGAAATCGGCAAGATGGTCAAAGGCTTCATGGTGGAAAGCTACATCGAGGACGGCAACCAGAAGATCGGAGAAGGCGTATACGGCAAGTCCATTACAGATGCCTGCCTCGGATGGGAGAAGACCGAGAAGTTAATCTACAGTATCGCTGAGACTCTGTAATGCAAACCAAGACGAGCAATATGCGCAGCGCGCTTTGCAAATAAAATATTTATCCGCACATGCGGAAGAAAGGAGGCATTGACATGCCAAACAAAGAAATCCCTTACAAAATTTACTTAGAAGAAAGCGAGATGCCGAAGGCATGGTACAATGTCCGTGCGGATATGAAGAA
>CADCOL010000147.1 GCA_902803015.1 uncultured Lachnospiraceae bacterium
GCAGGGAAGCAGTCAGGGGCCGGATGCAGGAAGTAATCCCGCTCCGGATCCGAAGCTCGAAGAGGCCTGCGGTATGTTTATTCAGGCACTGGAAACAAATGATGCTTTAACATTTATGTGTACGGAGAAGTTTGATAACGGAGGGGTGTCGTTCAGACTCGCATACATGGATGACGATGACATTCCGGAACTGATTGTGGATGAACAGGGTACGGACGGAACGTCCATGTGTGTTTACGGAATGAAAAACGGATTAATTCAGATGCTCGGCAGATATCAGAAGAACAAGCTGGAAGAGTATTACTATCTGGAGCGTACAGGATATGTTCTGATTTACGGTCACAGCGGATTGGAGGAGCAGCCCAATCGTTTTGAAGAGACATTCTACTTTTCGTCCCGGCCGGTGGGAGCAAGGTATCCGGAATTCTTTGAATACTGGACGGAACAATACGACAGGGACGGAAACCTGATTGGCGGAACGATGGATAATCATACCTATATGCTTTACATCAGTGAAGAAAGAATTGAAAACATCAAAAAAGATGATTATGACAAAAGACTTGAAGAGTTCGGCCTGTACGATGCGCCGGAGTATTCAATGGAAGGTGAACTTACCAAGCAGGAAGCTATAGAGAAGTTCCGGGAATTGATACCGTAAACTGTTGATTCGTTTATGATTCGGAAGGGGGAATCCGATGCGTAAAAGAAATCATTTATTCAAAACAATCATATTTGCATTACTTCTGGTTCTGACAGTAAACATTGCATTGCCGCTTTGTGTGCGCGCAGATGGCGGCAATAAGAAAGTCGTGCGGATCGGATGGCATGAGCCGCCGTATTTTATCACAGACGAGAACGGCAGACAGTCCGGTTATTCGTACGAGTACCAGCGTAAGGTTGCGGCCTATACGGGATGGGAGTACGAGTATGTGGAAGGATCGTGGTCGGAACTGATGCAGATGCTCAAGGCCGGCGAGATCGATATTTTAAGCGACGTGTCCTATTCCGAAGAACGTACGAAGGATATGCTTTTTACATCCATTCCGATGGGTTCCGAGGCATATTATGTATTTGTGGCACCGGATAATAAAGACATTACTTCGGATAATCTTGCTTCCTTAAACGGAAAGCGGATCGGTGTTGCACTCGACAGTATTCAGAAAGTGTATTTTGAAGACTGGGCAAAGAAACACAGGATAAATGCGCAGATTATCGAACTTACGGAATCCGAAGAAGAATCCATGAAAAAACTCGGAAACGAGCTGGATGCTTACGTTACGATGGACGTTTACGGTTCACCCGATTCGGCCATTCCGATTTGTAAAATCGGATCGTCGGATTTCTATTTTGCCGTCAGCAAATCCAGACCGGATCTTTTAACCGAACTGGATGCGGCACTTTCGAGAATTCAGGACGAGAACAAATACTATGACCAGGAACTGCATGACAAGTATTTAAAGACCGATGACACGAACCGCTATTTAAGCAAAGAGGAAAGAGCCTGGATTGAGAATCACGGTGCGATCCGGATCGGATATCAGGACAATTATCTGGCATTCTGTGCAAAAGACCCGAACACCGGTGATCTGACCGGTGCCTTAAAGGATTATCTGGTTTATGCGACCGAAGCATTTGAGAATGCGGATTTAAAGTTTGAGACGATTTGCTATGCGACGGCAGCTGAGGCGATTGAAGCGCTGCAAAAGGGTGAAATCGACTGCGTATTCCCCGCAAACCTAACCGATTATGACGCAGAGCAGATGAATCTTTTAATGTCGCCGCCACTTATGAGTTCGGAGATGGAGGCGCTTGTTCGCACCTCCGAGCAGAAGGAATTTCTTTTAAAAGAGAATGCAGTGGTTGCCGTAAACAAAGGAAACACGAACTATGACTTATTCCTGTCGGACCATTATCCGAATTGGGAAAGAGCGTATTTCGACGATACACCGACCGGACTGAAGGCGGTTGCAAAAGGCAAAGCGGACTGTGTAATTATCAGCAATTACCGCTACAGCAATGTTTCCAAGCAGTGCGAAAAGCTTCATCTGGCGGCTGTTTATACCGGAGTGGATATGGATTTCTGTTTCGCGGTTCGCGAAGGAGATACCGAACTGTATTCGATTCTGGCCCGTGTAACAGGTGTTGTTCCGAAATCCGCGGTGCATTCCTTTTTAACCTATTATTCCACGGAAGATGTCAAAACCACGTTCTGGGAATATGTAAAGGACCATCTTTTCA
>CADCOL010000148.1 GCA_902803015.1 uncultured Lachnospiraceae bacterium
ATCGCGGTATAATGAAATTGTAAAAAGGGATTCGGAAAGGAGGCGCTTATGATTTACGGAATTTGGAATTTTGGAAGTGCACCGTTTAACGGTTCTGCATTCGGAGGCGTACCGTTCGGAGCAATGCCCGCAAGGGATTTGATATGTCTCTCCGCAGCAAGTAAATACACCGGCATTTTTGATCAGCCGGTTACATATCCTGCAGGAACGCCCGTTGCACAGGCGCCCATGCAGCCTGTATATGTACAGCCGCTTCAGCCGATGCCTCCGATCGGGTACGGCGTAAGCCCCATGATTCAGCTGTGGCAGATGGCACTGACGGATCAGAACAACAAACAGAATAAGTAAAACAAAAGAGTCCGCAAAAACTGCGGACTCTTACTTTGTAACGAATCGTTTTTATTCTTTATCAAAAACCAATGCGAAATTCGCATATACACATATTTCATCCAGATATCCGATGGTTTCCCGGTCATACAATCTGTAATTATTTCTGTCCAATTCGGTGAGAACTCTGAAAGGAACACGGAAGCTGTGTCCTCTTTCGCTTACCGCCTGATCCAATGCTTCCTTGATATCCTTCAGGATTAAGGAAGAATAATCCCGGAATACGGCATTATATGCAAGCGATTTCTTCTGCGCCATCTTCGGTCTTTGCAGATAAAGAATCCAGCCGGCTGTCAGAACCACAAACATAAAGAGATTAAACACAAACAAAGGAATAATCCATTTTGCCGGAGAATCGCTTTTTCCTACCGAGCCAAGAAAAATTCCGCCGAAAATATAAACGCCGAATATTCCAAACCCAAGAAGCGTTGCCCAAATACCTCTTAAGAAGGATGCCATGAAAATCAGTCCGGTTCCGCAGGACAATAATCCGATTCCGTACCAGATGGAGGCTGCCGAGGCATCCACTTTCAGATTTGAAAAACTGTACAGTGAAATCAGAAGATAAATACCGAATAAAATAATACCGCCCACCAGAGCTTTTTTGGTCCGGTCTTCCTGAACAAATGCATTCGCATCCGATTTACTGCGATACTCTTTTTCAAGCGCTTTTACTTTCTTTAACTGATCCGCGCCTCTTTTCTTTTCCCTGTATTCACGGATAATACCGCTCTTCTTTTGCAGGAACTGTTCGCATGCATTTTTATTACGAATACAATTATCACTAATCGAGGAATATTCTTTTTGTTTTCCTGCATCCGCAAGGTTCATCGCGGTAATATAATCGGTTTCGGTAGTGAAATCCAGCGAGCAATTCTCAAGATCATCCCATGAAACCTTGGTATTATTACAAATACGAAGCATATATGCATCCGTAAAAGCAGGATTCAGATTAATGACATTTGTCAGTTTTTCATTGCTTTCCTCATATTTTCCGGAACGATTCAGTTCGAAAGCCACTTTGTAAAAACTGTCGACATTTACAAATGTCGGATTCTGTCCCTTGTTCGAGCGGTTGGGATTGACTTTTTCAATATACTTTCTGGTATTAAACGCAAGGTTTGCTTCCGCACCGACTTCCGTAAGGTTCTGAACTTCAAAATGCTTAAAGTTTCTGGGCAGAAGGCTCGGGTCCGGACACGCAATAAAGAAGCCTTTTTGAGGGTTCTCTTTCTTTAACTGAAGGAAACGGCTCCATTCGTTCTTTACCCAGGGAGCCTGGATATACTCGGTATCCGTTGCCAGAAGAATCATAACCGTAGCACTTTTCAGAGCGGCAAAAATATAAGGCTCAAACTGGACACCCAGCTTATCCTGCAGTGTAACCCTTGAAAAGAAGACTTTAAGGCCGTCCTTTGTCATCAGATCATAAAGTTGCTGTGCCTTAACACTGTCTACCGTACGTTTTCCTTCCGCATCGGTCTCTTTGTAACAGATGAAAACATCATATGGTTCCTCATTCTTAACAATATCCATGAGGCCATTCTGAATATCGGAAATTGTCTGTGCTTCGGACTGAAGCACGTTTTTTTGTTCCTCATCCGCTATTTCCATTGCTTCAATGTAGGCATCGCAATCAAAAATATCTTCATCTTCGATTCGGTTTAATGTAGGCTTATTCTCATGCGTAACCGGATCTTCCACATATGTGATTCCATACCGGCAAAGAGCCTTACTCCATAAAACATCAACCGTGGGAGCCGTCTCGTCCAAAATCTCGTCATAGATTTTATCCGCATCGTCAAATCTTCCGGCCAGACGGTATTCAATCGCTCTGTTCAGTCTGTTTACATACTTAATGCTGTTACCGCTCAGAATATTCGTTACTCCGCAGTACGGGCATACGCAAACCGATGTTCCGTTGTAATCCAATGCTCCTTCGCAGGCACTGCATTTTAAAGCCTCTGTTTCCATCCCCAAACCTCCGTTTATTGATAGTTAA